>CACYEC010000125.1 GCA_902773225.1 uncultured Bacteroidales bacterium | reverse complement strand
TCTCTTTCGTGTGCTTGTCTTTGACTGTCTTCTTTTAGGATGTGCCATTTTTCTGTTATTTTTTTATTGTTCGTTTTTTGTTCTCTTTTTTCAATACTGTGACAGGGGTATCGTGTTTTGTTCATTCATCCTCGAACTCATCCCCGTCTTCTTCGTCTGTGGTCTCGATATCATCCTCAAAGCTGCTTCGGTCAGCCAGATGTTGATTGAGAATCTCCATCATTGCGGGGTCGCACTCTCCAGGTTGGTGTACCCGCTTTATCGGCATGCTCAAGGCCACAAACTCATAGATTAGCGGTGCGATGTCGATGGTTCCCTCTTCTTCAGGCACCACCACATAGTCACCCTCATCCATGTATTCGGTTCCGAATTTCACGACAAGTTCGTCGGTCGTATCGATCCGCAATTCCATATCGGCCAGACATCTGTCGCAAGGGACATGAACCAATCCCTCAGTGTGAATGTTGAGGTTGAAGAGCCTTCCTGTTCCCTCCACTTCTATGGTGGTATCGAGCTCTCCGTGCTCAATGTCAGTTTGCAGGTATTCAAAGAAAGAATCGTTCTCATGTAAATGGAAAACCTTTCCGTTGACATCAGAACTTTTCAAGTCAATGATATATGCATTCTTCCAGTCCATTCAAAATGCAAAGTTACGAAAAAACTATTATTTTCGTGCACTATTGTCATGTTTTATGCATCATTGCCCCATTTATAGGGTGCTTTGAAGTCCTTCAAGCACAAGGCACGCACTTTGCGACTGCAAAATTACCACGTTTTTACGAAATAAGCAAATATTACAGGTAAAAATTGCTCTATAATCAAGTTTAAGGTGTACTGGTTGGCTGTATTGGAAGAATGATGAGTTCCACCATGAATATCTTGGCCAACTTAGTACCTATGTGTCCTATTATAAAGAGAATGATATGCGTGAAAGCGACAATCCACCATCGGTCAGTCGGTCATCACTTTTTCAGTTCGATTCGGAAAGTGGTCCCCTTCCCAATCTCCGAGTTCTTGACATATATTTTTCCCTTGTGGTATTGCTCGACGATACGCTTGGCAAGTGACAGTCCAAGCCCCCATCCTCGCTTCTTGGTTGTGAATCCAGGGGTAAACACAGAACTGAAATGCGACTTGGAGATGCCTTTTCCGTTATCCTTGACATCTATAACGACCAACTTCTCATTATCTTCCAGATAGATATCGATTTGCCCATGTCCATCCATGGCATCGACAGCATTCTTGCACAAGTTCTCCATAACCCATTCGAAGAGTGATGCCATGATGTTGACGACAACCGCTTCTTGGGGGAAATGAGTGATGATTTTGACCTTGTTAGAGGTTCTCTTATCCATATACTCAACGACCCGGTTCATGATTTGGCAGATATCCTCGGGTTTGGGTTCTGGCAGTGATCCTATTTTCGAGAATCGTTCGGCAATTCTTTCAAGGCGTTTGATGTCCTTCTCCATCTCTGGCAACAGCACATCGTCGGGATAAGTTTCCTTGAGTACCTCGTTCCATGCCATGAGTGATGATATAGGTGTTCCGAGTTGGTGCGCTGTTTCTTTAGACAGTCCTACCCAGACCCTGTTTTGTTCAGCCTTCATGGATGTGAAGAGAGAGAAGATGGCGATGATGACAAAGATAATGACGACACTGAGTTGAATGTATGGGTAATATGCCAGTCGAGTGAGAATCAACGAGTTGTCATAGCATATCTCAATATAGTCGCCATTAGGGTCGTAGTTTTCTGGAGTCATCGTGAATCTGTTGGTATCTCCTCCTGCCACAATATTGTTGTTATCGAAATCAGATATGCTGATGGTTTCTGTCTGATTGTCCACTGTGCTGACGTCATTCATCGTGAGAGAGTCGGTGGTTATGACCTCAAACTCATCATTTTGAGGAGTCATATCGAGAAAGATATTGATGACACGACCGTCCATTTTCATACGTTCACCCATCTTTCGTATGATTTCCAAGGAATCGGGCGTACTGAAAGTGGCATTAAGATTACGATATGCCACTACACTACCATGATTATCAAGCACAACAACTGGGATGGTGTTATTACCATTGATGACTTTAAGCACAAGATTAAGGTCTGTCGACTCATCAGAGTTATTCAATGAGCGCATAGCTTCAGCCCATACCTCCATTTTATTGGCTTCCTCTTTCTGCAGGTCGCGAGTGAGGATATTGGACGTGAGCAGACTGGCGATGGCTATGAGTATAGCGATCACTATCAAAGCCACTTTAATGTGACGTATTCTATCGACCCATTGCATGCTGATTACATATTCTCTGGTATAAAAAACGAAATACAATGGGATTTATTGCTTGAAACTGGAAATAGATGCCAATCACAAAAGAAACGAGGAAAAACAAGGAGACTACAGATAACCAACGAATGCATGGGAAAAAACAACGATGCATGGAAAGAAATAGAACCCCAGGTTTTTTATACCCGATGTGGGAAGGGCACAAAAAAAGAGTCTCCCCATTGGAAAACCAATGAGGAGACTCCCAATAAGACGGCGGCGACCTACTCTCCCACTTTGCGGTGCAGTACCATCGGCG
>CACYEC010000124.1 GCA_902773225.1 uncultured Bacteroidales bacterium | reverse complement strand
ATTTCTCGTTTATGGCATCGACAAATGGAAAGCGAAGAAATCGCTTTGGCGCATCCGTGAGACTGCCTTGTTGGGCTTAGCCGTGCTTGGTGGAAGCATCGGGGCTTGGCTGGGCATGAAAGTATGGCGTCATAAGACGATGCACAAGAAATTCAACTATGGCATTCCGCTGATACTGATTGCCCAGGTTGCAATCGTCTTGTTGGTCTCATGCAAAACCAAGCAGACGGTGGAATTGCCGGTGCCCGTTCGGAGTCATCAAGCTGAACAGGAACATTCGCCCAATGTCTTCCTTGTGATGTACGATGCAGAAGTGGGGAAAGATCCGTTGCTGGATGCTGTCAAAGCCTATAAGTGTGAAGTTATTTACGACTACAACATCATCAACGGTATGGCGTTGAAGAAGCCGGAATCGAAGTCTTTGGAAGAGACGATGCAATATTTCAAGTCCGTAAAAGGTGTCACTCATGTTGAATACGACCATATCATCAGGCTGACAGACCCTGTTAAACCGAGATTAGAGATGAAATGAAACATGAAGATCCCTTTTCGAGGGAGTTTTCAGAAGAAGGAGAAACAATAGTAAATAACGAATGATACGACTTACACCAGACAATGGCATACCACGCCACATCTTGCTGATGATGGCCTTCCTGGCTGCTTTCACGGTGGCAAACCTGTACTACAACCAGCCTCTGCTCGACATGATTTGTCGTGACACGGGCATCACTCAGGTGCAGGCTAACATAATCACTGTCATCACCCAGATAGGCTATGCGCTTGGACTTTTGTTCGTGGTTCCGTTGGCCGATATGCTGCCAGTGCGCTGTATCGTGGTGATTGGCATGTCGTTGGCAGCAGCTTCTGCCGTTGCTATAGGTGTTGCCAACAATGTGTGGCTGTTGTGGGGAGCATCGCTCACTTTGGGACTCTCATCCATCATGCCGCAACTGTTTGTTCCGATGGCCACGCTCTATTCCCGTCCGGAAAACAAGACCCGGAACATGGGTTATATAGCGTCGGGCATCATGACGGGTATTGTCTCTGCCCGTGCCGTCAGTGGCTACATAGGCGACTGGTTCGGATGGCGGATGATGTTCTTCTTGGTGGCAGGACTGATGCTCCTGGGGCTGCTTGTCACGTTGAAGATGATGCCGCAGGTGAGTCAGACCTTCCATGGTTCGTATCGCCAACTTATGCATACGGTGGGCAGTATCTTTATCTCCAATCCTCGCATCCGGCTCTATTCCTTTCGCCCGGCCATGAGCTTTGCCAGCATGTTGTGTGTGTGGTCATGCATGGCATTCCATCTGTCAGGTCCGCCCTTCCATGTGGGCAGCGATGTGGTGGGCCTGTTGGGACTTTGTGGTGTTGCGGGGGCTGTTGCCGCCAGCGGTGTCGGTAAAATCGTGCCGAGAGTGGGCGTTCATCGGATGTCCGTCATCGGTGGCTGTTTTCAGGTCTTGGCCTGGTTTGTGGCCTGGAAGTTTGGCGACAGCTATGCAGGACTTATTGTCGCCCTCGTGCTTGTGGATATTGGTGCACAATGCCTGCAAGTGAGCAACCAGAGTGCCAGCCTGCGGCAGTTGCCTAAGGCTACCAACCGTGTGAACACCATCTTCATGACCACTTTCTTCATCGGGGGTAGTCTGGGTACCTCCTTCTCCGGTATTGGCTGGAGTCTGGCCGGTTGGACGGGTGTATGCATCGTCGGTGCATGTTTTGCCTCAGCAACCCTTTTGCTGTCTGCCTGCGAGCGGATTAAAATGAAAAATGGTAGTAGTATCCATCATATTACATCATATTAACATCTCTACATATATATGTGAGACTTCCATCTAAAGTCGCGCAGATACTATATATTATAGCCAAGAATTAAATTACTGTTCATAAATTTGCGAACAACAAATATTTTTATTATCTTTGCAGCTGTATGATAGTTACATTCGAGCAGACATATCTACAGGAAATCTACACAGATGGTAAGTCAAGCGATAAGCATCACCGCTTTCAGCCTCAGATTGTAAGAAAGTTCATCAAGGTTGTCAACCTGATGAAACAACTGGAAAATGTGTTAGGCTTGACCAAGTACGGCTCCCTGCACTACGAGAAGTTGCATGGCGACAAGGAGGGCGTATCTTCTGTCCGTGTTAACGACCAGTACCGCATAGAGTTCACTGAGTGTGTGGAAGCTGGCAAGCAGATTGCCACGATTTGTAACATCACAGAATTGTCAAACCATTATACATAAATAGGAGGACGAGACATGACGACACTTGAAGGTATAAACCCGCAGATGATAGCAAACAACTTGAAGCCCTATCAGCCTACCCATCCTGGTGAGGTGCTGAAGGACGAACTGGAATACCGCGGCATTTCGCAGCGCGGACTGGCTAAAGAGATTGGCATTTCCTACTCTGCCTTTAACGAAATGCTGAATGGCAAGCGCTCGCTCAGTCCAGAACTCGCCATGATGATGGAGGCCGCCCTCGGTATAGAGGCCGCCCCCCTGCTGGCCATGCAGAACGAATACGATATGCTGATGGCTGAGCGTGACGCCTCGTTCATGGAGAAGCTAAGGCAAATTCGCCGCATTGCGGCCATCTTTTAATTTTTCAGCTTTGCATGACAAGTAACCGGTGATTGGGTTTTGGTTTTTTCATGTGAAGATTTAAGAAAACTACGTGAAGTGTTATAGCGAACTGTATAAGATGCTGGAAGGAGAATGATTAAGGCGCTGGAAATGTATGCTGGTGTTTTGCGCCCGACAACCACAACCCCCAATGACCCTAATTGCAAATACATCACGGCGCATGAGGACGATAACAAAAAGGAGGACAATCAATGAGAGAAGGATGGATTTATAAGAAATGGGCCGATGTTCTTACTATAGGCATGTTAATAAAACCGTATTGCATACCACTCATTCATGAAAAAAATGAAAAAGATGATGCAGTTTATAGTCAGAGCCTACGACGGAGAAGGTAGGCTGCCCAAAAGGATGGAAGTTCGTCCTTGTCATTTTGAAAATATGGAACGGATGAAAGAGCATGTCGTCTGTGCCGGTGGTATGCTCGATGAGGAGGGTAAGATGATTGGTTCCCTGCTCGTCATGGAGTTCGAGAACCGTAAGCAGCTTGACGAGTATCTTGCCAGCGAACCATACGTTGTGGAACATGTATGGGAACGGATAGAGGTGGAGCGGATGAACGTTGTCATCCTGGATAAAAAGATTATCAAGGAACGAATCTGAAAAACAAATAGCAATTATTACAGGCAGGTTCTAAAAATTAGCTTTAGGCTGTGTTTAGACTATTTTTGAGCAGATTTGCCCGCAAATCTCGCAGAAGCGTAGCGAGCTACGGTTCAAATCATCAAGCAGCGAGAGCCATAAAAGCTTGCTTTTAAATGGCCGAGTCGCGATGAT
>CACYEC010000123.1 GCA_902773225.1 uncultured Bacteroidales bacterium | reverse complement strand
TAGTATGGAAGATTTAAATCGTTTAAAGGTTGTATTAGTTGAAAAGAAACGTACAAGTAAATGGCTTTCAGAGCAGTTGGAGGTCGCACCTTCAACTGTTTCAAAATGGTGTACCAATTCATCTCAACCAGATATTAATAATCTTTTGAAGATATCAGATCTTTTAGAAGTTGACATTAAGGAATTGTTAGTCAGAGAGTATAAAAGATCCTTTTTGTTACAAGACCGTTAGTGAGTAATCGCTAAACTATAATATATATGAAAGATACAATAAATAGTATATATTGCTCATTGCTACGGTTTACCATGTGTTTAATCTTGTTTACCGTCGGATACACTTTATCTGCCCAGACAAAGCGTGCCTTGGTTTTCGGAGTTTCAGATTATCCGCAAACATCTAATATGGCATGGGGAAGTATCCATGGTTCCAATGACGCAGATCTTATTACTTCTGTTTTAAATCGGCAGGGTTTTAAAACCGTTAAAATATGTAACAAGGACGTAACAGCCAAAAGAATTAGAAAAGAACTAATAAATCTTCCAGCAACATGTAAACCCGGAGACTGGGTGTATATTCACTTTTCTTGCCATGGACAACCATTTGAGGATATAAATGGAGATGAAGAAGACGGATGGGACGAATCTATTGTACCATATGATGCCCAAATGGTTTACACGAAAAAGGTGTATGAAGGCCAAAATCATATAACTGATGATGAGCTTCATAACTATTTAAACAAGATAAGGAGAACTGTGGGAACCAAAGGGCTTGTATGTGTAGTCATTGATGCTTGTCATGCAGGTGGTTCGTCTCGAGGAGACGATGAGATTGAGGACGACGAAGAAGTGTATGTACGTGGGACAAAGAAAGGATTTAGTCCCAATGGCAAAGATTTTCGTCCTAGGATTAATGCTAAAGGCGCGTTTCGGATACCTAAGGACTCAGGACTTGCAAATATCATGATTTTGGAAGCATGTCGTTCGTATCAGTCAAATTATGAAATCAAACAAGATGGGAAATACTATGGCCCATTGTCATATTACATCAGTCAGGTCCTTGCTAAGCGGAAACTGTCATGTAGTATTGACTGGATCTCCGAAGTAAATAGTTTGATGAAGGCCGACAAAAGGCTTACAAGGCAAAATATGGTTAACGAAACAACAATTCAATAAATATGGTTATATTTGACATACCACAGACCCAGCAGAAGTTGAATAAGTTTGCTTCAGAACAATGGGACAAGACCCTAGCCTACCTACAGGGATCTTTCTCATTGTCACGCTCTGACTGTGAGGATATTTTTCAGGAGGCATTTATTGTCTTGTATAGGAAAATAACGGATGGAGAGCTGACATTGACATCAAAGCTATCTACCTATTTCATCGGTATCTGTCGCAACAAAGCACACGAAAGGATGCGCGGAATGGGTAAAGAGCTGAACATTATTGATGATTACCCAAGTACGACAAAAGATGAATACGAAGATGACCGTATTGATCGATTGCTCGCACTTGAAGACGATACAGAGCAGATTGAGGCACGCAAAGAGGCTATTGTCAGGGAGATTGTCTCTAAGCTGCCAGAACCTTGCGATAAAATACTATGGGGTTTTTATCGTGATGGTTTCTCTATGAAGACGCTTGCGCAGATGTACAGTTACAAGAGTGAAGGCTCCGTTAAGGTAACCAAACATCGCTGTGGCGAGAAATTCAAAGCTCGCTTTATGGAAATAGCAAAACGTTTCTTTGACTAAAAAATCGACGACTTATGATTAAGGATATCAATAATATCGATCCCAAACTATTGGAAGAGGATGATCGCATAGTTGCCTATCTAAAAGGCCAAATGACTGTAGAAGAGGAACAACAGTTCATGAAAGATCTGGAAAATAATCCAGACCTTAAAGAAAAGGCTATTGTTACAGCCCGTCTCGTGAAAGGGCTGAAACAAGTTGGCGAGGAACAGGACAAGGACATCAGGGGGGCATTTCTTGCATCAAGCGAGCAAGGCGTAGAAGCTGTGGCCAGGAAAGCAACCCAAATTAAGGAGACGGCTATTGTAGCTGAACAAGAGGCAGTTCATGCTGAACGAGAACGAACAGGTACATATTACAGGAGAGTTGAACCAGAAACGAAAGCAAAGACTGCACCGATAAGAAAAGTTTCTTCTTGGTTGGCCATCGCTGCATCG
>CACYEC010000122.1 GCA_902773225.1 uncultured Bacteroidales bacterium | reverse complement strand
TGTTGATTTGGGCTGCGTCATTGCCCAATTTGAACGAACGGTCGAGCAGACCGCCTTCGTTCATCAGGGCAATATTCTTGAGGAAGATCATCGTGCGGGTAGGTCTCGGATTTTCCTCCGCCATATTGAGAACCTCCTTCCAGTTGTCGTTGGAAGCATAGCGCACCATGCGCATCTCGTCGGTGTAGTTCTTGTCACGGAACATGAGCGACAAGGTAAAGACGATACCAGCAACGGCACACAGCACCGGAACGACAATCTCTATAACTCTACGTCCCTTTCCCCCTTTAGACCCGTTAAAGCCATTAAAAAGCGGAATAATCACAGAAACCGCACCCAGCACCCAGAACGGGATGGTAAGACGCACGTTGCTGTCCTCTGGTGTTATAAAACGAGGCATGCCTGCCAATACGACGTCGTCGAATTTCAGGTTCGAATAGAGTTGTGTATGCCAAATGGCGGCGGTGAATAGGAGCAGGACAACGCCCACAATTTCACGCCATGTGATTTTTTCAGTAAGCGCAAGACAGAGCACGAAAAGCAAGGCGAACCAACCTAATAACGGATAAAGGCAAAAGCCTAACAGATACCAGGCCAAATGCCATTTGCGGGGTGTGCTACGGGCTGCCCACAGGAGCAGGAGCATGACGAGATAACCTACCGACTGCGAGAACCAGTAACCTCTGATGGTGGAGATATAAAGCCAATAGCCCAGATCGACCACCGAGGTGAGCAGACAGGCAACAGGCAAAAGCATCAGCGCCGTGGCACAGCCCTTTAACCTGAATGCCTTTACACCCACAAAGAAGATAAGCATCCAGATAGCCACAAGCACTCCAGCACCCAAGGCAGGATGATAGAAGAGTTGCGTGAGCCAGGCCCCCACATACTGCATCAGGCCGAAGGGCTTCTGCATAAGGGTGTGGAAGAAAGGTTCCCCGAAGAGGAACTCCGAACGGTCATGCGCTGTATAAAGTACCTCTTTGTTGATGTATAATAAATATACGACAAATAGGGTGAAAGCCAACAGACTCACATAGAGAAGGGTCTTAGGGACTTTGTTTTTGAAGGTCATTTCCATAGATAGAGAAATCTGAACTATTTGTTGATGCAAAGGTATATAAAAATGAAACAATCTCCAAATTTTTTGCGAACAGTTGTGTAATTTCCCTCCAATTTGCAACAGTTATGGTCCTCGTCTTCTAACATAAAAAAAGGCTGACTCAATGAGTCAGCCTTTTTATTAATTATACCGAAAAGGAAGATTATTCCTCATAGTAAACAGAGTTGACGGTACATGTACCGGATCTGACCATAAAGGTAAGGTCATGGTTTTTACCGTCGTTACCCTTGGCACATATTTTAGCGATGTCCTCAGTAAGTTGGAACTCATTCAGACCTGAAACCCATTTAATACTTGTTTCAGAGCCGTCAGCATTGAAGTTGTCCCACCAACCAGACATTGCTCTAATTTCCAAATCAGCAGAGGCATCGGAAACATCTATGATAAGCGTTTTGAAGCCCCAGTAAATTTCATCACTAAGGAATGGGAAATGCGCACCTTCATTATCACTGAAACGCATATTGTTTGAATTCCAATTCTCAGGGACAAATGGAGGTTGTGCCGTAGGATCCTCACCATAGATATAAATCTTCTGGAGTTCGTCAGTAATTTCCTGACAAGACACAGGGAAATCAGCAGTAAGTTTGGTACCATCAGCACAAATGGCTGTCATGATGATATTATAATCACCAATTTTCATTTTCCTTTTAGCAAAGTTACCGACGAATTCCTTTCCACCGATATCCCATTTTGCATTGACGGGAGCAGAGGTCGAACAGGAAATAACGTTGCCATTCTTGCCACTGGCTGCCTTGTCAACAGTGACCGTGGTCTTCGCCTTAAGTTCGTCAAGCGTGATGTGGCCGTCATTGCTGATATCCTCCTGAACAGGATCGCAGGCTACGATCGCACATACTGCGGCAAAAAACAAAAATATCTTTTTCATATTGATTTCTTAATTAGAATATTAATAAAGTGCTTTATACTGTGTCTTTGGATCAGCAGTGTCCCAACCCGGATTCTGCTCCAAACCACCGTTATGCAGGGAAATCTGGTTCTGAGGCTTAGGCAGGAAACCGTCGGTAGCCTTGTAACGCTCAGTCCAAGAACAGGTCATGTGCTCCATAGGACGCTTGTTGTCTTTCTGGCCGTAGCAGACAATCTGCTTGCCTTTCTGAGCCTGGAGAGCATCAGGAGCGTAAGTGCCGTTTGAACATCCCTTACCAGTCCAACGACGCAAATCGTTGAAGCGAAGACCCTCAAATGCAAATTCCCAGCGGCGTTCGTCCATTACGGCCTTCAAAGAATAAGGAGTCTCGGGAACACCTGCGCGCTTCTGAACCTGGTTCATGTACTGGGCATCACCGGTGAGTTCGGTCATCATTAGGAGAACGTCGGAATAGCGCATCAGATAGAAGTCCTCGAAGTTGTCACCCTGCATCTTATCGCCGAGAGAACTGCTGCTATAACCTGGAACCTGAGTCCACCAAGTCCAGTCCTTACTACCGTTGGCATCAAGGTTTACAGCGATGTACTTCTTGACTGCATAGCCAGATTCCTCGTTGTCATCCCTCTCATAGGTGTAATCCGCAAGTTCGTTATTGAGGTCAACCAGAGAAGCCTTCTTACGTAAATCCGTATATTCGCCTCTTTGTTCTGCATCCGACCAGTCGTCC
>CACYEC010000121.1 GCA_902773225.1 uncultured Bacteroidales bacterium | reverse complement strand
TATAAAAAATGGCGTAAGTATGCACCACCTTGCTGTCTTTACTGGAATAACTGATGAAAATGTCGTATAATTCTGCCATCGTCTCAATAAGTCGAGCAAATTTATATAAAAAAACAGATTTATAAGACAGACGGGATAAAGTATTTTTCATCTTTTATTTGTACTTTTGCATCGCATTTTGAAGATGTGAACTACATAGAGAAAACAAATTGGATATCGAAGACGTAAAAACGATGAAAAAGACCCTACTAATCGCAGTTGCCGCCATTATGATGTCAATAAGCATAAACGCGCAAAAAATACAAGTGGTTGACAACAATGGACATGGCATTCCATTCGTACATATCCTGACTGAAGACGGCAACATCATCGGCACCACCAATATCGACGGTGAACTCGACGATGTGAAAGGAGCTGAGAAAGTGTTAGCCACCCATGTAGCCTACAAGCCACAGGCTGTCAGCGTGGCATCACTCAACAACGGACGCATCATATTGGAGGACGTGGGCTACGACATCGAAGAAATCGTGGTGAAACCCAAGCCCTATATCTATGTGGAAACCTACTATCGCGTTTATGCCTTCATCAACGACTCACTGCGCTTCTATCAGGCAGGCATATTCCCCAACGCCATCGACCTCAAGAACAAGAAAAAGGAAAAGGGAAGCCAACTCAACTGCATGGGCGACTTCTACCCCGCAATGGGAGTAGGCATCACTTGGGGCGCTCGTGTCATGGAATTCAACGCCGGCGAGATTCGTCTGACTGCCAACACTATTGATAAAATAAAAGACTTGTACCATCTGACGCTCAAAGATGAAGCTCCTGGTCGACAAAGTTTCCATACAGCTACTGAAAAAATTGGAACCGTGGTTCGCACCGGAGGTCAATCCACAATCACTATCGATGCGGGAAAAGCACAAATGTACAGAAACGAAGTAGAGGAGAATAGCAAACTGCTGAAAAAACGACAGGAGAAACACTACGATTACCAATACACAGAAAAATACAACTGCGATGAAGAAGGAAACTCCAATGTCGAGGACTTCGTGATGTACAGCCATCAGTGGCAATGGGATGGCAGTAAGGGACGATACAAATTCATCATCGAAACCTACGGCATCGACCGCGACTACTTAGACAAGAAAGAGTGGAAAGACAAGAAGAAAGAACTCAAACAAGAATACAAGTGTCCTATGTCGCTCGACCAATTGGAATCCATCGCCACCAGCCACAACATCCCAGCTCTTGCTCCCACACTGCGCCGCGCTATCGAGGGCTTGAAGAAAAAGAAGTAAACTGAATATGAACAAGAAAACGCTTATATCTCTATTCGCGACGACTATCGCTCTGACAATGCCTTCTTGCAGAGGTAATGACAAAGGCAATGAAGGAAAAGCAGTGGATGCATGGACAGAGCAGATGAACCACAACTTGGCCGATCTGACCACACATCTCGACAACTTGCCCTACACCACCGCCATGAGCGTGTACAACCTCAGCGCTGACTCTTTCCTCTTCAACTACCATGAGCGTCAGCAAATGATACCAGCCTCCACACTCAAACTCCTCACAGCCATCTGCGCACTGGAGAACCTCGGTATGAAAGGGGAGTTCCACACCACCCTGCACCAGAACGGAACGGTCAGCAGCGGCACCCTCCACGGTGACCTTATCATCGTGGGTGGTTTCGACCCCTTGCTCAGCCTCGGCGACCTACAATCATTGGCACATTCGGTGAAGTCCGCCGGCATCACAAGAATCGATGGCCGCATCATTGGCGACGTGAGCATGACCGACACCCTCCGCATGGGCAACGGCTGGAGTTGGGACGACTATCCATCACCCGTAGCCCCTTACCTCACTCCTCTTTTTTTCGACCACCAACGAATCAAAACCAAAACATGGAACATGATTGCCAATTCAGACATGTACTGTCTGCGCACTTTCGCCAACGAACTGCAGAAAGCAGGTGTGTCTGTGAATAATGAACGTCTGTTGCTCTCCACCAGCGGTGTGAGTCCTCGGGGCAAGGAACTTAGCCGTATCAGTCACACCCTGTCGCATGTGTTGCCCACCATGCTCAAGGATAGCGACAACCTTTATGCTGAGGCCGTCTTCTACCGCCTGGCCAGCCTCAAGAAGAAAAAAGGAGCCAGTGCCATAGACGGAGTCTCGATGGTGAAGAACACGCTTACCCATGCAGGTTGCGACAACTTCAACTTCCGCATCGTTGATGGCAGCGGACTGAGCCCCTACGACAACATGACCGCAGAAAGCCAGATACGTCTGCTCATTTACGCCTACAACGAGAAGATTCTGCTTTTCTCACCACTCTATTCTTCACTTGCCGTGGCTGGCAAGAGCGGCACATTGAGCATGCGAATGACAGATGGACAAGCCTACAACCGCATACACGCCAAGACTGGCACCAGCGCCAATGCCTGCTGTCTCACGGGTTTTGCGAAAGCCTCGAATGGCGATGACCTCGCCTTCGCCATCCTCTCCAACGGGGTGCTTAGCCCTAACCGCTGCCGTGCTTTCCAAGACGAGATTTGCAAGATGCTGTGCCAATAATCAAAAAGCGAAAAAGTTCTGCCAAGCCTCTTTTAGATAAAAAAACATGATTTTTAACATAATTAACATCATTTATTGTTTGTTTTCCAAAGAAAAGTCGTAACTTTACCAATTAAATTGGTGGAATATGCACTTTTGCGAAAAAGTGCGAATTCAGACACCGAACTTGAAGGCAACCTAACCTACGCCTTCCCGAGACCGATTTCAATAAAAACAAACATATAATGAATTACTTATGGAACTATGTACCATCAACACCAGAGCAGGAAGCAGCAGCTAAGCAAATGTCGGAGACGGAGGGACTGAACCCCACTATCTGCCGACTGTTATTGCAACGCGGCATATCCACTGCCGATGCTGTGCCACACTATTTCCGACCTCAGATTTCCGACCTGCACGACCCGTTTCTCATGAACGACATGGACGTGGCTGTCGAAAGACTTAACGAGGCGATTGGCCGAAAAGAGCGTATCATGGTCTATGGAGACTACGACGTGGACGGTTGCACAGCAGTAGCCTTGGTTTACCGTTTTCTGACCAAATTCCACTCCAACGTCGATTACTACATCCCCGACCGCTACGACGAGGGTTACGGAGTGTCGATGACGGGTGTTGACTACGCCGCACAAACCGGCGTGAAATTGATTATCGTGCTCGACTGCGGCATTAAGGCCGTAGATGAGATTGCCTACGCACAGAGCCTCGGCATCGACTTCATCATCTGCGACCACCATGTGCCTGACGAGCAATTGCCTCCAGCCGTGGCCATCCTCAACGCTAAGCGCCACGACTCCACTTACCCCTTCCTACATCTCTCCGGCTGTGGCGTGGGTTTCAAGTTCATGCAGGCCTTCGCCCAAAACAACGGCATCAACTTCACACAACTACATCCACTGCTCGACCTCTGCGCCGTAAGCATCGCCTCCGACATCGTGCCCGTCACAGGCGAGAACCGCATCCTTGCCTATCACGGACTGCGACAACTCAACAACAAGCCCACCATCGGACTGAAAGCCATCATCAACTCCTGCGGACTCCAGAACAAAGAGGTGACCATGAGCGACATCATCTTCAAGATAGGTCCCCGCATCAATGCCTCCGGACGTATGCAGAACGGAAAAGAGTCGGTAGCCCTCCTGGTGGAGAACGACTACCGTAAGGCCGCCGTGGAAGCCGCCCGCATCAACCGCTACAATGAGGAGCGCAAGGAACTGGACAAGAAAATGACGGAGGAGGCCAACAGCATCGTGGAGTCGATGGTGAAGAACCACCAGGCAGGCGACTCTATCGTCATCTACAACGAAGACTGGCACAAAGGCGTCATCGGCATCGTGGCCTCACGTATCACGGAGGTGTTCTTCCGTCCGGCAGTGGTGCTGACCCGTTCAGGCGACCTCGTCACAGGAAGCGCTCGCAGTGTCAGCGGTTTCGATGTCTATAAAGCCATCGAGCAATGCAAGGATTTGCTCGAGAACTTCGGCGGCCACACCTACGCCGCAGGGCTGTCGCTCCGCCTCGAGCATCTCGAGGAATTCCGCGAGCGGTTCAACCGTTACGTGAGCGAGAACATCGACCCCAAACAGACATCAGCAAACCTCGACATCGACGCCGTGATATCATTCCGCGACATCACACCCAAATTCTGCGCCGACATCAAGCGCATGAGACCATTCGGACCTGAGAATCCCAAACCCATCTTCTGCACCCGACAAGTCTATGACTACGGCACAAGCAAGGTGGTGGGAAGGGAACAGGAGCACATCAAACTGGAACTCGTCGATAACACCTCCAGCCGCATCTTCAACGGCATCGCATTCGGACAAAGTTCGCAAGCAAGATACATCAAGACCAAACAGTCGTTCGACATCGCCTACACCATCGAGGAGAACACCTACCGAAAGGGCGAGATTCAACTCCAAATCATCGACATCAAGCCCAGACCCACAAACCAAGAGTGACAGGACTCCCCCAGCCACTAAACAAAAGAAATGTCTGCATCCAACACCACACCCGACATCTACCTTGAGACGCTGCGCCACTACTGGGGCTACGATTCCTTTCGCGGCATCCAGCGCGAAATCATCGAGAGTGTGTGCAATGGAAAAGACACCCTGGGACTCATGCCCACTGGCGGCGGAAAGTCCATCACATTCCAGGTACCAACCATGACGATGAAGGGGCTGTGCATCGTGGTGACACCCCTTATCGCGTTGATGAAGGACCAAGTAAGCCAATTGCGTATGCGCGCAATCAAAGCGGCATGCGTCTATAGCGGCATGATGGGCAGCGACATCGAGCGAATCCTCGACAACTGCATCCTCGGCGACTACAAGTTCCTCTACGTCTCGCCCGAACGGCTCCAGTCAGAACGCTTCCGGCAGAAAGTGACACTCATCCGACGCATCTGCATGATTTGCGTCGATGAGGCGCATTGCATCTCGCAATGGGGCTACGACTTCCGACCGTCCTATATGCGCATCAACGACTTGCGCCACATCATACCCTACCATGTGCCGGTACTTGCACTGACTGCCACCGCAACTCCTCGTGTGGTCGATGACATCCAGAATCGGCTGGAGTTCAGTGAACACAATGTCTTCTCCATGAGTTTCGAGCGCAAGAACCTTTCCTACGTGGTTCGCGAGACTGCCGACAAAACCGCCGAGATGCTGCGCATCCTTCAGAAAGTGCCACAAGGCAGCGGCATCGTCTATACACGCAGCCGGAGACTCACCCGTGAGATAGCCAACTACCTCAACGCCAACGGCATCACCGCCGACAGTTACCATGCCGGACTGACCAATGCGGAAAAAGACCTACGCCAAGCCAACTGGACCAAAGGCAACTGCCGCATCATGGTGGCGACCAACGCCTTCGGCATGGGCATCGACAAAGCCGATGTGAGAATCGTGATTCACTACAATGTTCCCGACTCCCTCGAGGCTTATTTCCAAGAGGCAGGACGCGCTGGCCGTGATGGTAGCCATTCCTACGCCGTGCTGCTCTGCAACCAACAGGACAAAGGCACACTGCACCGCCGTATCGACACCACCTATCCATCCATCGACTACATCCGACAAACCTACGAGAACGTCTGCTATTTCCTTCAAGTGGGTGTGGGCGAAGGCTATGGACATATGTATTACTTCGCTCTCGAACTCTTCTGCCAACGGTTCAGGCAGTTCGCGGTCGATGCCGACAGCGCGCTGCGAATACTATCCACCGCAGGCTACATCGACTATCAGGAAGAACAGGAATTCAAGTCAAGACTGAAGTTCACCGTCACCAAAGACACCCTCAACCGCCTACACACCCGTGACCAACAGACCGACAATATCATTCAGGCTGTTTTGCGTACCTATACCGGTGTGTTCGCCGACTATGTGTTCATCGAAGAGACACTCCTATCCCATATCACAGGATACGACAACGACACAATTTATAACACACTCATCGAACTCTCCCAAAGCCACGTCATCAGTTTCATTCCCCACCGAAACACACCAACCATCACTTTCACCGTGCCCCGAGTCGATACGGAACGCATCCTACTTCCGCCTATCGTCTATGCCGACCGCAAGAAAGACTACGCTGAACGAATCGACAGCATCATCAACTATTTCAGCATCGACAACATCTGCCGAAGCCGCCAACTGCTACACTACTTCGGCGAAAACGACACCATCGACTGCGGGCAATGTGACGTATGCCTTCGGCGAAAACACAACGGCTACAGCCACGACGACATCCTCCGCATAAAGGAACGTATCAAGCAAATCCTCAGCGACAACCTTCCCCACCCCATCAGCGACCTCCATGCACTCAGCGGCAACAAAGAACTTATCAAGGAAACCATCAACCACATGGTGCAGGAAGAAGAAATCTGTGTCGAAGGCAGCAAGGTGAGGTTGGTGTGAGACCTTTACAGCAAAAACAGAACAAAAAAACGGGGATAACCATGTTAAAATCCTCTAATATTATCCTACTTAATTATAATTATTTGTAATTTTGCATTTTAATGACAAAATTACTCTTGCTTTCCATCACCCAATAGCTGTGTACTCATTTGAAAACGACAAAGCAATGAGAAACTGTAGAATTTCAAAAGTCACGGTAAAGCCTATTTTGCTTTTCTTGCAAAAGACAGAATAAAAAATGACAATATGAAGAGAAATGCTATTCAATGGTCCTTTGCAATCGCTATGGCGATTAGCAGTCTGACCTCTTGTGGATTGGACATGCCAAAGGAAACGCCATCATCGTTCGAAACCTTGACGGTAAAGAAAACCGACATTGAATTTCCTATGAAGTTCAGTGCTAAAATGAAAGGACAGTCCGATGTGACCATCATGCCTCAAGTGAGCGGTCAGTTGATGAAAATCTGTGTTCAGGAAGGCCAGCAAGTGAATAAAGGCCAGACTCTTTTCGTTATTGACTCCCGAAATGCCCAGCATGAGGTGGAGGCTGCACAGGCCAATCTGCAAGCCGCTCAAGCCAATCTTCAAGCTGCCATTGCCTCAGAAAGCAGTGCCAAACTGGAGTACGAGAGCAACAAGAACCTGTTTGATAAGAGAATTGTCAGCAGTTATATGCTCGACAACTCACTGAACACCTACAAGCAGGCACAGGCTGCAGTTCAACAGGCACGTGCCGCAGTGAGTCAGGCGCAGGCTTCGGTCAACCGCTCGAAGGTAAACCTCGGTTTCTGCACCATCACAGCTCCTGTGACAGGTGTCATCGGAGGAATCCCCGTGCGTGGTGGCGACCAAGTGACTCCTATGACCCAGTTGACCGTGTTGAGTGGCAACACGACAATGGACGCAGAGTTTTCTGTCACAGAGGCTATCGTAGAAGCCCAGGTGTCTTCGGGTGTTGTCCAGGGCGACAAGGAGAAATACATGACCAACCTCCCCGATGTGACTTTCTTCATGAAGAACGGTACAGAGTATCCCCACAAAGGACGCATCACCAGCCTTACGGGTGTGGTAGATGCCACAACAGGTACTTTGGCCTGCAAGGCATCATTCCCCAACCCTGACGGCCATCTGTTCTCCGGCATCCAGGGAACTGTGGTTCTGCCGCTTTCCAGACAGGACGTGATAGTGATTCCTCAGGCAGCAGTACTTCGTCTACAAGACAAGGCACTGGTTTACAAGGTAAAACCTGACAGCACAGCCACCGCCGTGACCATTACCTACACCGATGCTGGCAACGGAAAGGACTTCATCGTCACCAGTGGCTTGAATGTGGGCGACAGAATCGTCACCGTCGGAGCCAACAACCTCCAGGAAGGACAGCAGGTACTGTTCCCTGAAGCACCGAAAAACGAGAAGTAAGCCATGAAGGGAAACATTTTCATCAAACGGTATGTGATGGCATGCGCCATAGCGATTGTCATCACGTTGGTGGGCGTCATCTGCATGAGCACACTGCCCATCGAGCAATACCCTAACATCGCTCCGCCAACGGTTCGAGTGTCAACATCTTATACAGGTGCTGACGCGAACACCATCATGAAGAGCGTGATTCAGCCTTTGGAGGAAAACATCAACGGTGTGCCTGGCATGACCTACATCACCAGTTCGGCATCATCCTCGGGCGATGTCAGCATACAAGTCTTTTTCGAACAAGGCACGGACCCTGACATCGCTGCCGTGAACGTACAGAACCGCGTCAGCCGCGCCACAGCCCTCTTGCCATCGGAAGTGACAAAAGTGGGCGTTCAGGTGATGAAACAGCAGAGCAATATCCTCCATATAGGTGCCCTGAAGAGCGTGGACGGAAAGTACGACGCCGACTTCATCGCCAACTACATCGACATCAACATCCGCCCACGCCTGATGCGTATTACCGGCGTGGGTGACGTGTTGGCACTCGGCAACACCTACGCGCTGCGCATTTGGCTGAAGCCCGATGTAATGGCGCAGTACGGATTGGAACCAAACGACGTGTTCGCATCCATCAGCGGTCAGAGTTTCGTTGCCGCTACGGGTTCGTTGGGTGAGCAATCAGAGAATGCCTACCAGTACTCAATGGAATACAAGGGCACGCTCAAGACCGTTGAGGAATTTAACGACATCGTGCTTCGAACGAACGATGGTGGCCACCTGCTTCACTTGAGCGACGTGGCTGATGTGGAGATTGGCGCTGTAAGTTACAACTTCACATCAAACATCGACGGAAAACCCGGTACGATTTACATGGTATTCCAGGCACCCGGAGCCAATGCTACCGAGGTGAACGCCCGAATCAACAAATTGTACGAGGAACTGAAGCCGACGATGCCCGCCGGACTGGAGTTCGAGATACTCGAAACGAGCGACGACTTCCTATTCGCCGCCATACACAATGTAGTGGAGACGCTTGTCATCGCCATCATCCTCGTGATTCTCGTGGTTTATTTCTTCCTGCAAAGTTTCAAGGCCACAGTCATTCCATCCCTCTCAATCATCGTTTCGTTGCTCGGCACCTTCGCCATCGTGTCGCTTGCGGGATTCTCCCTCAACATACTGACACTATTCGCCTTGGTGCTGGCTATTGGTACCGTGGTCGATGACGCCATCGTGGTGGTCGAGGCGGTGATGGCAAAACTCGAGGGCGGCGTGTCCAATCCACGTGAAGCCACACGCCAAGCCATGAGTGACGTGTCCGTCGCTGTTATCTCGTGTACGCTTGTCTTCATGGCAGTGTTCATTCCTGTTGCCTTCATGCCAGGCACTTCTGGAAGTTTCTTCACCCAATTCGGTGTCACCCTTGCCTCTTCTGTGGGACTCTCATGCATATCAGCACTGACACTCTGTCCCGCCCTCTGCGCCATCATGATGCGCTACTCCAAAGACGAGAAAGAGAAAAAGAACCTGAACTACTACGTCACCAAGGCTTACAACGCCAGTTATAACGCCATCCTCAAGAAATACAGCAAGAGCGTCAGCAAGTTCATCAAACACCCGTGGATTTCAGCCGCGCTGCTCGCCGTCACCGCAGTGCTGCTCGTCATCTTCATGCGTGGCCTCCCCAGCGGCCTCGTACCCCAGGAGGACCAGGGCGTGTTCTTCGCTGAAGTACGCGCTCCAGAAGGTTGCACCCTGCACGAGACACAGGAAATCGTGAAGAAAGTGGAGGAGAAGGTGAAAAAGATTCCCGAACTGGAGAACTACGCTGTGATCAGCGGCTACGGCATGATGGCAGGCCGTTCGGGCAGTTGCTACGCCACACTCATCATCCGACTGAAGAACTGGGACGACCGTCCCGGCATGAACCACAACATCATGCTCATCTATGGCCGTTTCGCCTTCGACTGCAAGGAAATCAAGAACGCCTTGGTTATCCCATTCCAGATGCCACAGGTGCCAGGGTATGGTTCGAACAACAGCGTGAACCTTGTGCTACAAGACATGCAGGACCGTTCTATGTCGGAGTTCAACGCCGATGCCACCAAGTTCCTGGCTAAACTGAACGAACGTCCTGAAATCATGATGGCGATGTCCACCTTCTCCGAGCGTTTCCCGAAATACCAGGTCGATGTTGACGCCACACAGTGCGACCGTGCTGGCATATCGCCTGCAGCCGTGCTGCGCACACTCGGTTCCTACTGTGGTGGTTCATACGTAGGCAACTTCAACCAATTCGGCAAGGTGTATCGCATCATGGCAAACGCCGCGCCGGAATACCGTCTCGACCCATCGTCGCTCCACAATATCTTTGTCAGGGTACGCAATGGAAAGATGGCCCCGATTTCTGAGTTCGTCACTTTGAAAGAGGTGGTAGGTTCGGCATCGGTCGATCATTTCAACCTATTCCAGAGCATCACCTGCGGTGTGATGACAGCAAGTGGATACTCCGAGGGCGACGCTCACAAGGCCATCGCTGAGGTGTTCAAGGAAACAATGCCCAATGGCTATGGCTATGAATACGGAGGCATGTCGCGCGAGGTCGAGGAGACTTCTGGCTCGAATGCCACAGCGCTGATCTATGTCATCTGCGCCATCCTCATCTACCTCATCCTGGCATCACTCTATAACTCGTGGTTCACGCCATGGGCCGTACTGCTCTCCGTGCCTTTCGGACTGATGGGGTCGTTCGGTGTCACCTGGCTGGTTTCATTGCTCCACCTTCCCGGTATGGAGAACAATATCTACCTGCAAACGGGTGTCATCATGCTCATTGGCCTCTTGGCCAAGACGGCCATCCTCATCACCGAGTTCGCCGCTGAGCGACGCGCTCAGGGAATGAGCATCCGCGACGCCGCTTTTGCCGCTTGCGAGGAACGCCTTCGCCCGATTCTCATGACTGTCGTCACCATGATTGCGGGTATGATTCCGCTCATCATCGCAGGTGGCGCCGGAGCCAACGGAAACCGCGTCCTCGCTCTCGGTGTCACAGCCGGTATGGCCGTCGGCACACTCGCCCTGCTCTTCGTGGTGCCTGCTTTCTTCATTGTGTTCCAGAAACTGCACGAGAAGTATCAGGGCAGTCCTTTGGAGGAAAAGAAGGAAGAGTCCCCAGCAACTTCAGCAACTCTGTAAAAGGAATAAATTACAAATAATTAATTATATTTGACTATGCGTAAAAGTTTAATCTCAACCGCATTGCTCCTGATGGGAGTGATGCAAACAAACGCCCAGTCTATCTCAACTGAGCAGATGGACGAGCGATTCAACGACGGTACAAACATGCCGTTAGGATGGTTCGCCGAGGGATGGAGCGTCAAAGAAGGCCATGTAGTCTCCAAAAACGAATCCTCTTTTGGCGGTTTCGGAGGAGGAGGTACAGGAACTGGAACTGGTACTGGCACCGGTATGGGCGATTTCGACATGTCTTCCCTCTTCGGCAGCAACAAGAGTTACTATTTGCTCACACCTCCAGTGAGTGTGACACCAGGTGATGAGTTTGTTTTCTCCGCAAAGAAACCTGGCAAAGACGACAGCGGCGGTATGGGTGGCGGCAGCAGTTCTATGGATATGGGTGCTTTCTTCGTTGTGGAGAAGTCGGTCTATGGTAGCAACAAGTGGATCAAAATCCAGGACTACTACAACCAGCTCAACGACTCCACCTTCCAAACCTTCAAGGTTACTGCCAACGACAGCGGAGAATACCGCTACCGTTTCCGCACCTCCACGGGCATCGAAATCGATTCTGTGGCTGGTTTCCACATCGACAACCAGGCGCCAGACCTCTACGTGACTGTTGACAAGATCTCTACTGATTTTGTCAACTGGGGTGTCCAGAAAGGCGACTCAACCAAGACATTCTACGTCATCAACACTGGTACAGGACCATTGAAGGTCAGACTTTCATCGTCTAATGACTGGCTTTTCAGAATCAGCAAAAGGGAATTCAACATTGAGGCTGGCGACAGTGCCAAACTGGATGTCACCTTCCTCTATGACGAGGGCACCATCGGTTGGAACGAGGCTTTGCTCACATTCTCCGCTACCGACAAACGACTGTCAGTGCAGAAAATCGGGGTTTCGGCCATCATCACCAAGCCTGGCGTATGGGTAGAGGACTTCAATAACCCCAAAAAGGAATTACCTTACGGATGGTTCACCGAAGGATGGGAAATCACCGACAGCACCGCAGCAGTAAAGAGCGGCGACTTCATGGGAGCATCCCCAGGCAGTTATCTCCTCACCCCGCCACTTGATGTGCAGGCCAAAGAGGATGTGCTTGTCTTCTCTGTGAAGAAAGGCAGCAGTGGTTTCGATATGAGTGCCATGATGGACATGTTCATGGGCAACAGCACCAAAGCCAGCATCCTCACCGTAGAAAAATCCGTCTATGGCAGCAACTACTGGGAGAAAGTGCATGAGTTCACCGACTCCATTGACAAGAACTACACCACACTGGCCGTCACCGGCTTCGAGCCAGGACAATACCGTTTCCGCTTCAAGTCATCGAGTTCCGTGGCTATCGACTCTGTGGCTGGCTACCAGTTCATCGACAATGCCCCCGACCTCTATATCACCATCGACAGCCTGAACACACCGCGCTACTCGTATGGCATGGTCAAAGCCAACACGACCAAGACCTTCATGGTCATCAACACCGGTACAGGACTATTGGAGCTCAATGTTGCCTCAAGTGATCCTTCGACATTCGCCGTGAGTCAGGAAATACTGACCATCGCCGCTGGCGACTCTGCCACAGTTGATGTCAACTTCATTTATGATGAATTCTTACTGGGCGAGAAGAACGCTGACATCGTCTTCACTCCCTACGACGATCGTGTCAAACCTCAGACCATCTCTGTCAAGGCATATTCCACTTACACCGATGCTTGGGAGGAGGACTTCGAACTTGATCCCGAATATGTGGGCGACGATGAGAAGCCACAACCACTTCCTGAAGGATGGGAAACAACTGGTTGGGAACTCCGAAAAGGCGGTGCTGGAGGTATGGCATCGATGATGGGTGGAGGCAATAACTCCTGGCAGCCCCAAGTGGCAGAGACGGAGTACGATCTCATCACTCCGCGCCTCCAGGCACAGAAGGGCGACCTCCTCTACTTCGAGGTCACCATGAAGAGCTCAGGTGGTATGATGTCCATGTTCATGGGAGGCGGTGGCAACAATATTGTTCTCGCCTACTACAACCTCGAGGGAACAGATGAGTGGGTGAAGTTTGGTGAATACACCAAAGACGACGCTGTGGTCTTCATGGCTCCTGTCAGCGGCATCTACAGGGTGAAGTTTACCGGACGAGAAGTGACCTTGGACAATTTCATGGGCTTCAGAACTCCAATGCAGGACATCTATATCTATGATGGTCAAGACAACAGCCAAGTACTGGCACAATACGACGGACAGCAAGTCAACGTCCACTACGACCGCGTGCTCTCTGCCATCCCTAATGCAGACGGATCTTGGAGAAGCAAGGCTTACACTCTCTGCCTGCCCTACGACTTCAACTTCTCGGAATACTACGACGCCAGCAAAATCAGAGTTTACCGCTTAAAAAGTGTTGATTTCTACAATCAGAACTTCATCTTCACCAATGATTTCAATTACGTCCCTGCTGGTAGTGCTTGGATAGTTGTTGTGGATGAAGGTTCGGTTAGACTCGACGCTGTCAATGTGACTATCAAAGCCCAGTCATGCGAAACGGGGGGGCGCAATGTCTATGACTATAAAGACTATTCCAATAACAATCCTGAGGGCACTGTCGTAGGAAAGTGGAGAGGTACATTCCAGAAAATCTACGATTACGAAGCTGAGCCACAAAACCTCTACGGTATGCAGAGCAATGGCAACTGGATACCATACGTGGTATCCCAAGAGCGTGGTCGCGGATGGTCTTGGATTGGTAGTTTCAGAGCTTATTTCCAACCTGAGACAAGTCTGGGCAATATGGGAAGAAAGACCTTCAAGCCCATGTTTAGCCTGAGTTTGAATGGAGATGAGCCTGAAACGGAGGTGGAGGAATTCCCCGCAGTTGAATTCGACGAGGAGTTCTTCACAGAGGACTATGCCACTCCTATCACACGTGTGACTTCTGAAGAAGTTGAGGAAAAAGGTCACTCTTACTACGACTTGCAGGGCCGTCGTCTGAACGACAAGCCTTCCAAGGGCCTCTATATTGATAACGGAAAGAAGATATTTATCAGTAAATAGCATTTGTAGTTTTTCCAAGAGATGAAAAAACTGTCGAACATCTGTGCCGTTTCCCTTGTGAGCCTTGCGCTCACAGGGTGCGGCATCTACGAGAAGTACGAGTCGAAAGCTCAGATACCCACTGACGCCTACGGAACGACTGCAGACATCACCGAGGCTACCAACGGCAACTCTATTGCAGAGATGTCTTGGCGAGAGTTTTTCACAGACCCTCTGCTGCAAGAACTTATCGAGCAAGTGCTGGCAAACAACACCGACCTCAACTCCGCCCGCATCGCCGTGGAGAAGAGTGAGGCATCTCTGAAGGCAGCACGTATGGCATACCTCCCGTCACTTTACTTCTCTCCACAGGGAACATTGGCCAAGTTCGACGACAACCCCTGGTCGAAGACCTACAACCTGCCCTTGCAGATGTCGGTGGACCTCGATGTGTTCGGTTCCATAACCAGCAAGAAGCGTGCATCAAAAGCCGTACTCATGCAGAGCAAGTTGCGCGAGGAGGCATTACGGGCTAACCTCATCTCAACCACTGCACAGCAGTACTACATGCTTCAGTTGCTCGACCGTCAACTGGAAATCATGACGGCTACCGACAGTCTGTGGAATGCCTCTTTGGAAACCCAGAAGACCCTATGGGAGAACGGCAAGTCATACTCCACTGCCGTTAACCAAATGGAGTCGTCGTACCTGAATATCAAGACGCAGATTGTTGACAACCGCCGCAACATCCGCAGTGTGGAAAATGCCATCTGCCGGTTAATCGGCATCACGCCCCAACACATCAAGCGCAACAAATGGGGCTCCTCAGAGTTGCCCCACCATCCTGAATCAGAAACGACGACTGGACAGCGTATGTTCGATACCCGCTTTCTGAAAATCGGAGTTCCTGCCGCCCTGCTGCAGAACCGTCCTGATGTGCGGATGGCCGATTATGTCATGGCCGAGGCTTTCTACAACACCCAGTCGGCTCGCGCCGCTTTCTACCCTAGCCTCACCCTGCAAGGTGTGGCTGGTTGGACCAACAGCGCCGGCGGTGCAGTCATCGACCCAGGCAAACTGCTGCTCAACGCAGTGGCTTCGCTCACCCAGCCTATCTTCGCAAGAGGACGTCTGCTGGCCAACTTGAAGATAGCCAAACTGACGGAGGAAGACCTCCAGCGCAAGTATGTTCAGACCGTCATAGATGCAGGCAACCAGGTGAACGAGGCCATGGCCGACTGTCAGGCCGCTCGAGAGAAACATGCCTACTACCACCGTCAAGTGTCTGTACTGCAGGATGCATATCAGGGCACTCATGAACTGATGGACAATGGTAAAGCCAATTATCTCGAGGTGTTGACTGCCCAGGAGAGTCTCCTCAACTCCCAACTTTCGGAGGCAATGAACATGTATCATGGCGCACAGGCCATCATTGCCCTTTACATCGCCCTCGGTGGCGGTTCCAAGTAGAGCAAAACAAGACCTACAATTACATTATTCTGAACTAAAAAGCGAAAAAAGCGTGCCGTTTTGGTACGCTTTTTCGTTTTTAAGTTGTATATTTGTCCCGTAGAAAATCAATCACTTCAATTATGATAGTAGTAACAGGTAGAGATTTCAGGGCTAACCAGGCTAAATACGTAGGGATAGCCCAAAAAGGTGAAGATGTTATTGTCAAGGCCCGATTTGGTGCATGGCGTGTTGTTCCCATTTCTGCAGACGATTTAGTGGTGAACAAAAGAGATCTTCCCATAGAACTGCGCAATGCTCTTCAGGAAGTCAAAGAGTCGATGGAAGGCAAAAAGAAGTTGCTAAGTTGGGAGGACCTTGTCGATGAACTGGACGATTGAATTCACTGAAGAATTTGCTCGTGGAGCGAAGATTCTGAAAAAGCGGTACAAGAGTTTCCTAAATGACCTTGAAGACTTCAAGAACAGCATTCTCATGAATCCGTTTCAAGGAACAGAACTCGTTCCTGGCATCCGCAAGATAAGAATGCCTATCAAGGCCAAGGGTAAAGGCAAAGCAGGTGGTGCTCGTGTCATAACGCTGACCTACTATGTGTCAAAAGATGATGGGAAAATTCATTTCCTAATCATCTACGATAAATCTGATGCTGACACTGTGGACGTCAACATTGTGAAACAATATGTTGAGGAACTTGGCCTTAATATTGTAGAACTACAGGAAAAGGGGCTTTTGAGTCCCCAACAAGATGAAAAGGATGAGCCAACTGGAACACCTTGAAAGAGACACTTGATGTAAGAAGAAGAACAACAAATCAGCACGACACTACTGACAGACTGTTCTTCTTTGTCAGAATAAATTGGCTATTCTTTTTGACTTATCCTTCTTCTAGAGATATATCGTCATAAAAAGTATAAGAGGACAATCATACTATGGCACTTCAAATCTTCAAAATAAACGAATACGATTACCAGGCTGAAAGAATGCAATTTGAGGCCATCTGCCAATTGTTGCGAGAAAGATACAAAAACAGTGATAAGGAATGTATTTTAATTGGCAATTATAACATAGAGGGTGTTGAACTTGATGGACTACTGATTACATCAGGGGGCATTCGAATTTTGGAATTCAAGAATTGGGGTGGCAATATTATAGCCCGTGAAAATGGGGAATGGACATCCGAAAAGAAGATTATAGAAGGGGGTGCTGGTAAAAAAACTCCCTACGAACAAATTAGATTGAACAAAAGCCGTGTTACTAAAGGCCTATCATATTTGTTAGGCATTAAGTCTCAACAAATCAGCGCAGCAATCATCTTTTGGCAACACGCAAATATAGACACTACATCGTTGTCAGATACAGTCAAGAAATGGCTAAATGTTTTCGATAATCAGAATTTATCTTTGATTTTGGAAGGTCTTGAAAGTCAAATAATGACTGAGGATTTCGTAAAGAACATACCAAATCGTCTTAGAATCGAAGATTTCTCAGAAGAATCATTAAGAAATCACAACTCAATCATCAACGAAATCTACGAACCTGAAGCTTCTACCAATTTCTTCGATGAATTGGAAACTGCTCTCAAATTCAGGCCTGACTACCAAAGAACATACGAGGCCATGTATCAAACATTCCGTAAATGTTTAAACCAAAAAACAGACCAAACAAGAATTACATTTGGAGGTGACTTTGCTAAGACAGACTATTTGCTGAAAGAGTACCAAGCCAAATATACGTTGGTAAAAGCAACCAATGACACTCGTGTGCATTTAAGAAACAGAAAAGAATTATCATCAACAGAACTGGAAGATTATTGCCTTTATGATTTAGAAAATTTATGTCAATTTATCGCTTTTATCTATAAGGCAGAGATACCCCAATCATTAAAGGCAGTATTTCCTAAAGATAAAATAACAAGACCCAGGGCCAGACTTCTTGGCGAAGAATATTTAAGGGTCATAGTAGATAATTGGGATGATGAATACGTTTATGTACAGTCAGAGAATACAATAGATGGCGAACCTATAAAAGTTTGTTATACACATGATAACGTTAATTATCCTTATGACTGGTCATACTTAAATGTTTTATTCTACAAAGACGCTCAATTAAATCTTATACGCCCAAGAGAGAAAGATGGTGTAATTTATCCGGAGTTGATTATCTTTGAACCTGACTATTTGATCAACATCTCCACTGTAGCACATTGCTTCACAAGTTATGCTGAATCTCCTTACGTGGATTTGATTAAGAAATTAGATCCTCAGAATAAGCCTGAAAACTTTCTTATGGGAAATTTAGCTGGGCAAATGCTGGACGAGGCTATTTATCAATTGCCAAACACTTATTCATACAAAGATACAATTTCGAAGTTTTTTAATGGCAATGCCTTATGTATTCTTGCTGCAGAACAAAATTATTATAGTAAAACGACGAAGCCGTTAAATTGGAGTTACACTTTTCATCAAGAAGCACAGAAACAAAAGCAAAATATCGCCAAGGTTATCCAAGAAACATTGCCTTTGAATATATCAGATTTTAAAGTAAAATCTGGTATAGTAGAACCTTCATTCTTTTCGGAGATGTTAGGATTACAAGGTCGCATGGATTATCTTCAAATAGATTTTAAATTGCTGATTGAACAGAAATCCGGAAAAGGAGCTTTTCCTTATGACAATTTTACAAAACCCAAACAGACAGACGAGCATTATATCCAAATGCTCCTTTACATGGCATGGATTAGATATAATTTTAGAGAAACCTATGAACTCAACAATAGAGAACTTCATGAATTCTTACTGTATTCAAAATACACAGACAGCCTTTTAGGGCTTGGATTTGCACCTGAACTTATTTTCAATGCCATTAAAGTCCGAAATAGATTAGCATGGACTGAGATGCTATATACTTTGCCCAATGGATATAGAATTTTAGATGGATTGGAACCGGAAAAACTGAATTTAAAGAAAGTAAGTAATAGTTTTTGGGATAAATGGCAACGTCCCTGGATTGCCAGCATACTTGACCCTATACAACAAGCATCTGAACTGGAGAAAGCATACTATTTCCGTTTCCTGACTTTCATTGCCAATGAACATGCAATGTCGAAATTGGGCAACAAAACAAAAGATAGTTCAGGTTTCGCTGCCACTTGGCATGACTCAACAGAAGAAAAACGACAAGCAGGGAACATTTATGACCAACTAAAAATTGTTTCCCTGATAAGTACTCACAAAGGACAAGTCAAATCTATTACACTCAAATTTACAGAGACGAATGAAAACGATATGTCAAACTTCCGAGCAGGTGATATCGTGATTCTTTATCCATATCCAAAAGAAAAAGAACCCAATGCTTGCAAAACGATAGTGCTAAGAGGAACGATAAAAGAAATACAAAGTGAAACAATAAGCATTGAACTAAGATACGCACAATCTGGTAGCGTATTCTTTAACAAACACAAAGATGAGTTGTGGGCTATTGAACACGACTTTATGGAGTCATCATACTCTTCACAATACAAAGGTATGCAGGCTTTCCTTTCTGCTCCCAAAGAAAGACGCGACTTATTGCTCCTACAAAGAGAGCCAGAAACCGACAAAACCGTAGAGTTGAAAGGTGACTACAAAGAGTTCAACGAACTTGCTCTCCGTGTTAAAAGAGCAAAGGACTTGTTTCTCATCATAGGTCCT
>CACYEC010000120.1 GCA_902773225.1 uncultured Bacteroidales bacterium | reverse complement strand
GATGCCCTGCATTTTATCCTCTACAATATCAAAATCCAAAATCGTATCCATGCTCTTTCTCTACTTATCATTCAATGGTCAGTAATGTCTTTCTCTTTTTGACTGCAAATATAATCAAAAAGCAGAAAAATTCCAAAAGAAAATTGCTTGCAAGGCTTGCGAAAATGTCATAGGAGCCTACCCCTACCCCCTCCCAAAAGGAGGGGAACAAAGAAAAAGGATGAGCTATTGCCCATCCTCTATTCTTTAATGACAAGGCTATTTGTCATTATAATGCCCATAGGCGGAGAGGACATCAACATGGACTTCTGTTTCGAAAATGCGATAAACAAGTCGATGCTTCTTTGCGTTATCCGTGGTCGTTTTATACCTCACACAGATCTTTACCATCTCACAGAATTTTAATCTATCACAGAATCTACTATTTTTAAACCCCTTCCTTGTTTAATCCTCAGTCATTTCCGAGTCATTAACGGTTTCCCTGCTTACCTCCACCAAATTACCCTCCTTCCATTGATACCTCACAATTTCCTCTTCCTCATCCAGTCGGAAGGCGCTGACGACCTCTTTCCGGGACTCATCCACATAGGGATCATACAATGGCGGCTGATCATCCAAATGCAAGAAGCGGCACACATGTTCATCCCAGATAAAGAGATCGTAGGTATAGTTGCCGAACCCATTCATCGGCCCCGTACCAATCTGAAGGTCAGGAATCCCGTCGAAATTGAAATCCTGCTCCATAATCTCGCCGAACGATCCCCTGCTCCAATCGGTCGTATCCAGCGGCAAGGCCTCGCTCTGCAGCGTATCAGTATGGTTGTTGGCATCCGTCACGTAGGTGATCACCCTATCGTATATCACCGACCCGTCATCATCCCTCGTCGTCACTTCCGTCCTTATCTTCAAGTCACTACGCTTTGGCACATCGCCATCGCCTACCCTTGCCCCCAGCATTCCCCATGCCGAGCAGGCAAGAACCATAGAAACCAATACTTTCTTCATATGTTCATCATTTATATTGCGTGGTATCTTTCCTTTCTTTTCTGCAAATATACAAACTATATTTGAATCCGCAATGAAAACATCGATGATTATTTCTATTGCAAAATATGATGACAAGTACCAGTCTCTTGGCACCTCTTTTCTTTCTAAGCGCTATACAACCTTCGTTGCAACTCAAAGTAATGCGCCCGTATATCTGCTACAGACATCTGCAACCTTTCCTTGGCATCGCTCATTGAATTAAACTTGATGGTGATAAAGGTCTTCAGGTTATCAGTACCAAGTTCCTTGAAGCCATTGCTGACATAGTATTGCAGGATAAGATTGTCGAATTCCTGCTGCTCCTTGCTCAAAGAATCCACATACTGCTTCTTTACAAGTTCCACTCGCTTTGCCCTCTCTATTGGCGTCGATTCAAAAGCGATGTATTCCAGCACGTCGAGCAAGTCGCATTTCTGCATTTTCAGCATGTCCTTCAAGAGATTCAACTTGTCCTCGGCGAACCCAGCTTCGTCCAACGTACCCAATAGTTGTTCGCGCGTCTCTGGATTAGACCATTTCTCTCTCAGGTCATCTGCGCCAGAAAAGAAGTCTGGTATTCTTCCGAATAGTTTTTTTACGTATTCATCCAAAGTAATGAACTCGTCACCAAAGAAAATCTTCTGTTCCCATGTCGTTTCGAGCGAAAGCCTTCTTCCCGTTGATAGCTTGATGTCTATCAGATTTGTTTGCGGCTTTTCACAAGTACAAGGCAGATGACCGCAAACGGGGCAGGGTGTAGGATCATCCTTAAACATATCGCCATCGTCATCAGGTATCACGTATGGCTTCTTCTTCAGGCAAGTACAAGGCCAGTTGCCGCATACCGGGCAATACTGGTCACCATCCCAGTCAGGGTCTTTAAACATCTCGCTTGCACCTACGAAATCGTAGATGGTGAAATAATACTTCTTGTCAAACAAACGTGTGCCACGTCCGATAATCTGCTTAAACTCCACGATGTTGTTGACAGGGCGCATCAGTACGATGTTGCGCACATTGCGGGCATCAACGCCTGTACTCAACTTATAGGAGGTAGTCAGGATGGTTGGCAACAACTTTTCGTTGTCTTGGAACGCCCTCAATGTGGCTTCTCCCACTTCTCCGTCATCCGCCGTGACTCGCTCACAATAGTTGCTGGCAGGTCTCTCCTTGTGCTTGTTCACCATGTCGCGCACTATCATGGCATGTTTCTGCGTAGCACAGAAGATGATGGTCTTTTCGTCTGGGTCAATCTTG
>CACYEC010000119.1 GCA_902773225.1 uncultured Bacteroidales bacterium | reverse complement strand
TTCCGTAGTCTGAGAACACGCTTATCACGGAGTCTTGGTAACGCTCTTCCCATTCGGGATTACGCTTGCCCCAAAGTTCATATAATGATTCCATATTACTTTATTTTTTCTATTGTTGTACGAACTGTTGCCATATTCTTTGAATCAAAGCCGTCGGCTTTCTTGATACGATAGACACAACATGTCAGCTTTTCAATTTCTGGGAAACGAACCCTTCCCTTGGTGATGAAATCCTTGGTCACAATGATACACTGTTTTTTCAAATTGTCAATCACATTGTAGAAGTTTTCTTCCTTGGAATCGCCAAATGATGATGTTGCAGCATCAAACACAAGAGGATAATCCTCGTCACGTTTTTCTTGTGTAAAGTCGGATATGGCAAACAGGACGGATATATACATTACCGTCAATTGTGAGCCAGATGGTTTCTTGATTTCCGTACCGTTCGAACTATACAGGCGGATTTCTGTCGAGTCATCTGCCGTCTGCCTAAGCCGAATTTCTCCATGAAAGTCACTTGCGCTTAACCGTTCCAGATATCCATTCGCCTTATCTTGCATCTCAGCAAGAAAACGGCGAAGGTTTTCCTTTTTAGCAAAAGCAAAGGCTTTGGCAATCTCTTCAAGGACACGGTGAACGTCACGATACACTTTTACCTGCGAACTGTCGGGATTCAGCTCATCCATCTGTTTCTGCAATCCATCCATCCTTGTCAGAAGTTGTGCCAACTCACCATTCAGTTCTGCAAGCCTCACCTCTGCTCTACCTTTCTGTTCAAACAGTCCTTTGATGTCGTTGAAATCCTTCTCCAAAATAGCTTCAGACACATTTCCAGCCTGAATCAGCAGGCGCGATTTCTCGTCTATCGTGTCTTGTATCTGTTGCTCCACTTCCTTCAGGTCCTCGTTCAGACGCTCCACTAACCCCATGCGGTCACTAATTTCACGGACAAGCCCAGAAACCTGCGACTCGTTGCTGCCGCTTAGCGAAATACTCAGATTATGCAGCGATTCAATGTTGCCAAACTTGAAAAGTTCCTTCTCTTCAATGGCTTCCTTCCGACTCTTCTTTGCGGCCTCCTGTGCAATATGTCTCTTATACTCCTCCAGTTTCTGCAACATAAAGTTGTATGCCTCCGACCCTTCTTCTGCGGGACGACCACACACCTTACAGATATGGTCGTTCAGCATCTCCTCCATTGTTTCCTGATTGGGCAGATACCAAGGAAGTTCAGGCGCACCATTAACCAATGCACCTTGCATTTCCTTGACTGCTTCCAATTTCCCTATTTCAATAGCTTTTTGACGCTCATAATCCTTTTCCTGCTTTCTCTTTTCCCTACTGAGTGCAGAGCATTTTTGTTTGAACTCTAGTAAAACATCTGGGAAAGCGCAAAGGACCCACATTCTATCAAGAAGTGCGTGATTATAATCGATATAACTTATTTGGGCTTTTAATTTCCTACGCTTTTCTTCCTTACTCTTTAACCTACTTTGGATGTCTTTATATCTTTCAGATGTTTCCTGATTCTCTTCAAGTTCCCCCAGCCTTTTAGAAAACACCTCCAACGATGTCGTTTTATCTCTAATATCCTTCTTTTTAGTTGAAATTTCCTCGCCAAGACGATTTATCTGCAATTCTAATGCTTTAGCCTCACCTGCAACCTTCCTGTCAGACTTCATTTCTTTCAGATAGGCAGAATTTGCTTTCTCCTCAAAAGATGATGTATATTCTACAAGATCATCGAACTTTCTTATATCAGAAAATTTGTCGACCAGATCTTTTAAAGCAGTGGCATTGTCAAACACATTAAGTTCCGATTCACCCTTGAACATACTAAACCTTTGGATAAAGGCATCATAGCATCTGTCTATGAGGTTCTTTCCACTCACTTGTATGCGTTCTGAGCCAGAAGTTTCATAACCTCTATAAACAAGTGGACCGACTCTAAAGAAGTCTTCGCTAACACGTTCAATGGAAAAAGACTTTTCTACGGATTTTTCACCATCGTGCTCAAAAAGCATAGCAACGGAAACTACATCTTTTTCGCCAATTTCCATCTTTGACTTTCGCATTTCCGACATGTGGTCAACATTGCCCTTATCAATAGTTGTATTGAACAACCATTGTAGAGCATCAAAGAAAGTTGTCTTACCATCGCCATTATCTCCGAGAATAAGAGTTAGGCCGTCTGAAAACTCAAATATATTATTATCTCCGTAGTAACTACGGAAATTTTTGATTCGGATTTCCTTGATAATCATACGTTGTCAATTAAATATTTGTCTATTTCTTTCCAAAGTTCTTTTTCGGAAGCCCCTTCTCCTGTACGTTTAATAATCTGTGCAACAGCATTGATTACGTAATTATCAGAATCAAGCGCCTGCTCTATTGTACTGATGTCAGAAGGAGAATAATCTCCGAACTTCATCAGATTCTCATCAAGCAAGACTGCTTGTAGCATTTTGTTGTCATTATTTCTTGCCATAATCAGAATAAAGATATGTTATAATATGATAGTATTTCGTTTAACTCGTCATATGCAAAGTCCGCATTTTCTGATAATACAGCAAAGTCACGAACTCTTTTCAATTCACTTCTTATTAGACTACGTTCCATGTTGTAGTTTTCCTGTGCTGAATTCACCTCGGGAGCCACGACCAAATCGTGTATTATGGCTATATGTTTGTCTGGATGCTTTCGTAATATACGTCCTCTCCTCTGAATAAATTGCCTTGGATTTCCCGTGCTGGCACAAAAAATTGCCATTTCACTTCGAGGTACGTCAACGCCTTCATCAAGGCATTTCATAGAGGTCAAAACCTCAATATCACCGCAAGCAAACTTTTCAAGAATCTCGTTTCGTTCCTTAATTCCTGATACGAACTTCTTCACGGTCGTGGTTTTGCTTACATCCTGTACAATCCCTGTATACGTGTCAATCAGGTTATTAGAAAAGTCATCGTCATTTACACTTTCTATGCAGTCAAAGACATCAGCTGTTTCATCATCAGGCCTTGTACCTTCTGGAACATAGACCAAAGTATATTTCAAATTTCCTTTCTCGGTGTATCTTTCCTGAACGATTTGTTGGAATATCACTTCTTTCTCTTGAGCTTTGTGAACAATGCGTTTTCGTTTCAGCAACAATCGCATCAAAATATCATCTCCTTTGGGAAATGATTCCTTTTCCTGGTTAAAGAACTTAGCCAACTGCAATGAGATACGCATATATTCAGCCATTTCTGCATCATTTAGATGTACTATATGTGGAAAATACTTGTATCGGCAAAGGTATCCTTTATCAATAGCTTCTTTCATGTTAAACTCAAATGTGTATCCGTTCTCACAGCCAAAGAATTCCATAATGGCTTTATTACCACTGTCATCATACTGACGTTCTGGTGTTGCAGAAAGTCCTATGCGACGAGCGAACTTAACCCCGTCTAACCTATCTAATATCCTTCCTGCCCCCATGTTGTGTGCTTCATCAGCAATAAGTAGCATCTGTCGGGTAGTGTTCCTGTTAAAGTCAACTAACTCACGGAAGATGTTTTCTCGTGCAAAGGAAGCGTATGTCGCTATAATAATAAACGATGACTCTTCTCCGTCTATCTTGATACTCTCTTTTGTTTTTATACTGTCAAGTTCCGTTTTCCACTTGGGATTTTTAGAACTGACCTTAGTAATATGATAAAAATGAAACCTTTTACATTCATCTTCCCATTGGTCAACCAGTGTTATCGTAGGGACGAGAATAATTGCTTTGTAAAAATGGAATTTCTTCCAGATGTTGAGCAGACAATTCAGCGAGGTAAGGGTCTTACCTGTTCCTGTGGCCATTGCGAAAAGCCCCTTTTGTTTTACTTTCCAATTTTCATATGCTTGTTTCTGATAGTCTCGAGGCTCATCGAAAGGAAATCTTGGTTCCCTCTCATTTGAAATATCAATGGTTTGTCCCTCTAACTTTCGGATGATGCTTTCCACCTTCCTTTTTGCTTTATTTAGAACATCTTGAATATTTGGGGGATAGTTACTATTGAGCCGTTTAGAAATAAGATTCTGTTCGTCACGAATCAACTCTTCAATCTCCTTATGCTTGAAATTAGCACAGATTCCAGATTTTACATC
>CACYEC010000118.1 GCA_902773225.1 uncultured Bacteroidales bacterium | reverse complement strand
TTTGTATAACTTAAAACAATTAATTATGAAAAGAAAACTAACATTTGTCTTAGGGCTACTATTCGCCCTGACAGGTAGTGTCTTTGCACAATTCAGTGCCGACAAGACCTATGTAATCAGCAATCGGAATGATGCCAACTTGTACATGCAGGACAATGGCGGTAATAGTGTTGCTTTAGGTGGCATGAACAACAATTCCTATTGGATTTTTGAACCAACAGCCAAACAAAACTGCTACTACGTCAAAAACGCTACTACGGGTAAATACATGCAGAGCTGCAGTACCAACGAAGTGGAAGTCGTTATGGGCAACAGTCCCGTTGAGTACTCCATCATTCTCTGCACAGCAGAAGGCGATGGGATGTACGGTATGGCTTCCACCGACCAGACGACCTACGATTTCAACGCAGGTACTATCGGCTGTAACTGGAAGAACAACAACACCGTACAGGGATTTGCAGCTGTCAGCGGCACCAACCACCGCTCATTCTGGAAGATTGAAGAGAAAGCCATGCCCGAGCCAGAGCCTGTTGTCGTTCCGCTGTTTGAGGCCGATAAGACCTACACCATAGAGTGTAACAACCAGGCAGGGAAGTTCATGCAGGACAACGGTGACGGATACATCGTTCCGGCATCGAAGAACAACAATTCCTACTGGCTGTTCGAGGCTACGGACAACGAGGGATGCTTCTACGTGAAGAACGCCAAGACTGGCAAGTATATGCAGACGACCAGCGAGTATGAGGTGTCTGTAAAGACGGGTGACACTCCTGTGGAAATCTATATCAAGAACGACGCCGCCAAAGGCGAGAACGTCTTCGGCCTGGCCTCTACCGACCGCAATCCTCACGACTTTGCCAATGACGACACCTATGGTGCCAACTATACCGCCAACTATGTGCAGGGCTTCAGTGCCGCTTTAGGCGGACGCCCCAACTCGTTCTGGAAGATTGTGGAGGAGGCCATGCCAACTCCTATAACAGGATTATCTTCTCCTTACGAAGGCAGTGCAGCCGGAGTGGGAACATTCTATCTCTACAACGTGAAGACCGGCAAGTGGATGGGCGACAATCACATCAATACAGATGGGACATGGACGTCACATGGTGAGCTTGGTCCTCGTGGTCGTGACATTGACCTGAAAGCTGGCAATGCAGACGGCCGGTTCATACTTGACCCGAAGCTTAACAACAACCACTCTATCAACGGCAGCAACCTCTACATGGACACCGGCGACGGCGTGACCAACTGGATATTCACTCCTGTAGATGTTGAGGGCTTGACCAACTGCTACGCTCTGACTACTCTTGGCGGCAAAGCTATGGGAGCAAAAACTGACGGCTGGGCAACGAGCAACGCTGATGACATTGCTGAGAATGGCAACATCTGGCAGCTCGTAAGCCGTGAGGAGCGTCTTGCCGCCATGCAGGTGGGTGATGACTGTTCGTGGCTCGTTCTGGGCGGAACATTCCCCGTAGCCGACAGCCACAGAGACGAAAGTGCACACAAGGTCTGGAACGGAGACTACGGAGATAATAACTGTGGCGGTGACGGATATTACCATTGCAACCGTGTCTGGGAACTTTGGAACATCACCGACCGTGACATCTATCAGGACATCAATGTTCCCAACGGCAAGTTTAAGTTCAAGGCACAGGCCATCTATGTGTCGACCGGCGGCAGCGACATGAACAGCGACCGCTATAACGAGTATCTTTCCGATCCCGAAGGCAACACCAAGGGCGTGGTCTATGCCAACGATGCCACCACTCCGATGATTAACGCCTATTCGCTCGTGACTTCCGAGAAGGTCGACGACAGGAACACCAAGGAAATTGCTTCTGATGTTTGGGCTTACAACGGCACGAACGAATTCTCAACGAACATTTTCGAAGGCAAGGGCTGGACAGACGAAGTAGAAGTTGACGTGACCAACGGCAAGCTGCGCGTAGGTGCCAAAGTGGAAGGCGGCAATGGCGCATGGATGCTGATTGACAATTTCACACTGACCTACGCCGGAGAGGTGGTCATTGAAGACCTTACCCCCTATATTGTAGCGCTGGAAGCAATGATCGGCGAGGCAGAGCAATTCAGCGGCGAGACAACAGACGCACTGGCAGCTGCATTAACAGCAGCAATTTCAGACGCTCAGAGCGTCAGCCGCACCGATGCCGACGCCATGACAAATGCCACCAATGCCCTGGAGACTGCCCTGAACATGGCCAAGACCGTAGACGTGAAGGCCCTGAAAGCTACCGTTGCCCTGGCCCAGACCGAGGGTATCACCGTTCCCACTTCTGTGACAGACTTCATTGCCAACGGCACGAGCAACGACGTTGAGAGCAACATCCGCCTCGTGCGCAACCTGCGCAAGCTCAATGCCATAGAAAAGGTTGACATCAGCCTCATAGAGTGTTCGGAGCCTGCCAATGAGGATGCCGACTACTACCTCTACAACGTGGGAGCCGGAGTCTTCCTCAGCACAACAGCCGACTGGGGTACTCACATAGCCATCGACAATCCCGGCATGCTCATCCACTTCAGGCCTGACGGAGAATGGAACGGCGCTCCTGGCCGACCCGTATTCCACCTCAGCGGCAATGGCTGGGACGGCATGAACTGGCAAGAAGAGTATTGGGACAAGAATGGTGAGAACAAGCTCGCTTTCGTACCCGTTGAAGGCAAGGAGAAGGTCTACTACTTCTGTGAGTGGGACAACTACAACTGGCACTTCGTCTATGATCCCGCCGAAGACGTCTGCGACCAGAACACCCATTACTGGAACGCCGTGCAGAAGCGCGACTGGAACGTTGACGACTACAAGGACAATCCCTACGCTCAGTGGATGCTGATATCGCCCGAAGCTTACAAGGCTGCCATGGAGAAGGCAACAGAAGAGAAGCCTCTCGACGTCACCTGTTTTATCAACAACCCCAACTTCACCAAGGCAAGGGTTGATGGCAGTGACAACTGG
>CACYEC010000117.1 GCA_902773225.1 uncultured Bacteroidales bacterium | reverse complement strand
TTTCATGTTGAATCCTTCCGCACCGTCCTCGTCGTGAGTGGTGAAAAGATACACTTTCCCATCGTGGACGTAGGGCGCGGGATCGGCTGTGTATTTCGTCTGGATGATTGGCATGTTCAACTGTTTGGGGGTTGACTGTTGGCCATGGATGTTCAGGCAAAACATAGATATGACAGCGAAGGCTGTTGTCGCTTGCTTGATGGCGTTTTCTTGTTTCATAAAATAAGGTAGTTTTCAGATGATGGTACAAAATTAGTGCTTTTTCTTCATTCTGTCATTGCATTTATCAAGAAAAGTTTGATTAAAGTTAGCATAGAAACTATATCCGTTCTGTTGCGCGTCCAGATGACCAATAAAACTGATTCCAACTAATACATGCGCTGCGGCACGAATGCCGCAGCGCTTTGCGTTTCCCAACACCTCTTAATTCTTAATTCTTCCCTCTTAATTCTCAATTCTTCCCTCTTAATTCTTAATTCTAACGCTTGTAGATCCTCTTGGACTCCTCGTAGCCGAATGTGACGACGAGGCTGTCGGCGCCGGGATAGACGTAGATAAGGCATCCGTAGTACTCGGGAGACCAACGTGCGGGATAGGTCACATCATTGATTTTGTAACTCCTGTGATGCACGGTGTGGTAGGGGGTGTAGATGCTGTTGCCACGGGCCTGCACACTTCTCTTGTTGGCGGAGTCGGGCAGACAATCGGCACTTTCCCATGAATGGATAACCGTACGAAGATCAACAGTGCCGATGGCACCGACGGAATCGATGCTCTCGTCGTCGAGACCGGGACCGTAATGGAACACGATGGTGCCACCCGATTCAGCATTGGTATAGACCACGCCCTCGGCAGGACGCTCGTCGAGGTCCGTGACAGGCAGGTTGACGCCGAAGGTGTCGGGATAGTCGTCAACGCCGTAGGTCATGACGGCCAACTGGGCGCCGGTCAAGGTCAGACCCACACGGGTGTGGAGAGTGTCGGAGAGCGACATCACCGCCTCCTCCTCAGGCGAGGGGATGGGGTAGTCGCGTCCTCCGTCGTCAGGAATGGGTTTGCTCCAGTTGCAGGCTACGAGAATGAGAATCGTCATCGGCATCAGCAGCAATGCGCTCATGATGCCAGTCTTTTTTGCGGATTTCTTCATAATGTCAGTTTGTTATAATGATATCTGTTCGTGTCATTGTCATTTCGAACCCCAGACCGTCCTGCCGTAAACGCCGTCGTCGTCTTGGAAGTGCAGTCTGACTTCTTTTTTGTTGGCGGTCAGTTGGGCGCCGCTGGGGGAAGTACACCTGACGTGGATATCCTCGTCGAGTGTGGATGCGTCAGGGTAGGTGATAGTCCCCCGGCCGTCGTTATGGATGATATTGCCCTTGTGTCTCTTCTTGATGGTGTAGTCGATGGTGGACATCTCATTGATGAGGACTTCTGTGTCTTGGCCCATAGACAGGGGTTGGCCTTTTCCTTTGACGCTGAATCCCGTTACTTCGTAGGTGATGACGACATCGGGGCCCTTCGCGCCCAATTCTCCTTTAGTCTCATATTTGAAGTCTGGCACTCGTATCTCGAAACTGCCGTCGTCCTTGACGATGCATTTCATCTTCGCAGTCTTGACGGGTCTCTTCTCATTCCTCCACACACTGCACACAAAGTACTCGTCGTTGAGGAGACTTACAGCCGTGGTGCTCTGCTCCTCTTTCTTCGGACCTGGATTGTATTTGAAGTGTGTGGCCTCAGATGCCGGGCTATAGGCCATGTCGCCTTTCGTCTTGTCGAGTACATAGTACCAGCGGGTGCTTACATTGATGTCGATTTCCTTCCTCGGGTCAAGTCTCAGTTGGCTGTAGTCCAGGTCAGCCTCAACCGTCTGGAGATGGTTGTTGAGGAAATCCACAGGCTGGGGCAAGGTCAAAGAGTCGCCTGTCTGGTTGTTGACGACTGTGATGAGCATGCCCGAGAGGTACCCATACAAAGCCATCTCGGGCTGTGCCACACAGTTGGTGTTGACATGCAGCACGCCCGTTCTCTCCACACTGACGGTTGGTTTCTTCTTCGGCTGGAAGAATGCCACAACGTCGACGTAGTACCTGTATTTCCATGTGTCCAACCCAAACCAGAGATCGTTGAAGCCTGGGGTTACGAACACGGCTATGCCTCGTGGAAAACATCCGTTGTTCTTCTCCATGTCGTAGAAGATGGAATCATTGCCGAATAGATTGTCGCGCCCGACAGTCTTGATGTTGACGGCGCGGCGTGCCTTGTCGTCGAAGTCCTTGGAGTAGATGAACGCCAGGTTGAAGAGGGTGTCCTTGCCCGTTTCGAGAATGGCTGTCCGGCAGCAGTCCATGCCCACCTTGCGCCAGCCGCTGAGTGTGTTGATGCAGTGGTCGGGGGTCACGCTGAGGGACTCGTAGAACTGCTCCTGCACGTACTTCTTGATGCCATCCAGGTCTTTTTTCCCTTGATTGTCTCTACGCATTGCTTTCTGTTTAGGTAAGATTTCCTCCATGTTCTTCTGGCAGAAGCCTTGGTAGTGCTCGAAGAGTTGCCAGTCGTTGAGATCGAAAGCCTTGCGCATCGCAGCGGCGAAATCCTTGCCTTTGTAGGCCAGCATGAGTTGGTTGCAGTTAGGGGTTTTGCCCGTGGCATTGCGGAGGTAGAGGATGAACTCGCCGAGCATGTAGCCGCAGTCGGTGTTGGGGTCGATGGGCAGGAACCAGGTATAGACGTCGTTGCCCACAACCCCTGCAAGGTCGGCGACAATGTTCCTCTCGAGTATGAAACCATTGGGAACAACGTTCTTGATCTTGTGCCACCAGGTTTGGATTTCGGCTTTGTGCGCCTCCACTTTCTTCTTCCATTCCTCGTCGCTCATCTCTTTCGGTTTTGTTCCCAATTCGGTTTCCGCTTTGTAGAGATCCTCTAAGGTCTTTCTAATCATTTTCACGGCCTCCTCCTCGCTCGTCCCAACCTTGAGGTCGGGGCTGACATTGGCTGTGAGGGCTGTGTTAAGCCACTCAAAATGGTCTGCATCAGTGAAGTCCACATTTTCATTCGGTGCCTCTTCCTGCTCTTCCTTTTTCTGCCCTTCCTTCTCTTCCTGCGCTTTCTTCCGTCTCAATCGCGTGGCGTACTTGTAATCCAGAGGATTGCCCTTGATGATGTTGTCTTTCTTCATTCTCATGGCAAGATCCACCTCGAAGACATCGGCCGTGGCCTCGCAGAAGCGCTGGTTGATAGTCACTTGGTACCAACTGTAGTACTCACGCTGACATCGGTGGAAGAGTTCGTGTGCGACATTGACTTGCATGGTATTGTAGTATTTCTGGTTGGGCCACTTCATTATTTTTTTCGTGCTTCGTCCATCCTCTTTCACTGTCATTTCTTCTCTTGTGATGAGTCTGTCCTTGTAGTTGATGTAGATGCACGGGAAGAGCGTCACCAAATCACGGTATTGGGCACCGGAGCCTCCCATTACTTTATCAACCAAGTAGATCCAGCCGTAGTAAGAAGGCATACGGATGCCTTCTTCGTCAAAGAATCGTGAGGCGTAGCGTACATTGCGTATGATGGACTTGACACTCTCGGGCAACACCAGGCCGTCGATGATGAGTTTGTTGATGATGGGATCGTTGTCGATGATTTCCTCGAGTGTGGTGCTGCTGGTGATTGCCTTTTGGAACTCCTCCCTGAAGGATTTGGATAAGAGAGCAAGCGCAGCCGAAGGGATGGGGTGGTTCCTGATGTTCTGCATCTGGCTGAGCGAATCCTTGAGGTATTCGACGCGCATGGCCCGTGCATTCAGAAGAGCGAGGTATTTCTCAGGGTCGGGACACTCCGTGTCGGAGATGCGATACACGAGATTGAATGAATTGAATTGCTGGTCAGCGACATAGATTTCCAAGGCGTCGGTAGTGAATACATCTGTAAACGCGTCACGTCCTCCTTTCAGTTTCTTGCACAAGTCGTCGAAACTGAATTCGAAATCCTTGAACGTGCTTGTCAGTTTTTGTGTGTCGAACTTGAAAACATGACCATAATACTCAGCGACGCTCCAATGTGTGTAGGCATAACTAATTGTGGCGACTAACCCGCCAATAGTGGGGAGGGCGAGAGAAACACCTAAGCCACTGCCCAAATCTATGGAGACGCCCTTGATAGCGCTGTAGGCGAAAGTGATATACTCCCAACTGTTCTGGTTGGTGCGGTAGCAGAGTTTGCCGTTCTCCACCCAGCAGTGAATCCTGTCCAGACCGCCTAACCTGTTCTTGCGGCAGACGCGGAGGTCGTCCCACAGAATCTCGGGAACGCCCCATTTCGCCATGTCGATCTCCACCTGGAAATAGCCGGGGATGCGCTCGTCAGGTTGTAGGCCGGCATCGACATCGTAGGCGAGGAGCAGGGTCTCATCGGGCAGTTGGCTGGTCACGTTGCGCTTAGCCTCCATGTATTCCTCGTCGTTGAGCATCCGCATCTTGATGTCGGTGTCGTGCTCGAAGGCGTTCTCGCGGGCGGTGACGGTGAAGCCCTCCATCAATTCCTTGCTGATGGCGCGGCTGTTGCCGGTGAAAGGATGTTCCATCGGCTCGGGCCTGGCGTTCAGCATACGGTCGATTTCCTCCATGGAGTTCCCTAAACCGCCTTCTCCTTCCCCTCCATCACTATCGGGCCATAGGGCAATGGCGACGATAGCCGCCAAGAGCACAGCGAAGATGCCACCGACCACTTTCAGCAGTTTCTTCGCGGGACTGGTGCGTTTGGCCTCTCCTGTCAACGATGACTTGGGAGTGGTCTTCCTGTTGTTGCCAAGGGGTGGTGTCGGGGGTGTCGTTGTTCTTGGTGTCGGTGGCGGCACGGGCGTCGGGGGTGGCGTCGTGCCGGAAGTCGGCGGCACAGTTCTCGAGGGTTGTTTAGGGCATATATTTCCGCACTGTGGGCAGAACTGGCTGTTGTCGTTCATCGATGAACCGCAATGTGGACAATATCTCATATTGTTATTGATTTTTCAGTTAGCAAGGCAAACTTAATGAAAAAACGTCTATTACGCAACACTTTTGGTTTTTTATTTGTAATTTTGTGCCAACTTCCGATTGTGGGAGTAAAAAATGGAAGTAAAAAGATGAAGTAAACTCGCTTCGCTCTTGGGAGATATGTGCTATGAACAGGACGATTGCTTTTCATTGCTGTAGTATCGTCCAGCACGAAAGTGCTTAACTCCCAGCCAGCACTGCTGGCTTATCTTCCTATTTATTTATCTTCCTTTTATATCTTCCAAAACTTCAGTATATGAACAGAATAGTATTATTGGGTTTGATGTGGTTCTTGGCTTTGTGTGTCAATGCGCAAGACACCGCCCGCCAACGCGACTGCCGCCCGCAACTCGCTCAGATGGGTATGCCCGAACATTTCTGTGCCAGCCGACGTACCCCATTCAACTTTTACGGCGACCGGCAGAGCCTCCGACGTGCGGAAAGCGACAACCCCCTGATTGGCGAGCGCCGCCAACTGGTCGTCATGGCCGAATATGCCGACCAGGCGTTCAAGGGCGACGAGGTACAGACGCTCGAACAATGGGACAAGATACTGAATACCGAGAACTACAATGAACCTCCTTTCCACGGTTCCGTCCACGACTATTTCCTCGACCAGAGTTATGGACAGTTCAGCATCCGTTTCGACCTGTATTTCGTCACACTACCCGATAGTATGGTAAAATACCGAAGCACTTATGAGGACGATGAGAATTCCAAATACCTGGTCCAGGACGTCATGGAGATTATACGCAACAAAGTGGATGATTGGGCGCCTTATGACTGGGATAGCGACGGCTATGTGGACCAACTGCTCATCGTCTATGCTGGCAAGGGTCAAAGCGACGGGGGAGGCTGGAAAACCATTTGGCCCCATCAATGGTGGCTCAGCAAACACAAAGATTGCCAGCCCATCACCGTCAGCAGCGGTGGCAAGGACTACAAGGTCGATACCTACTGCTGTGTGCAAGAAATCAGAAGCGGTGGAACTTACGGTTCTTTCGGCACCCTCTGCCATGAATACAGCCACTGCTTCGGACTGCCCGACTTCTATTTTGGCGAATACATCTATCTGGGTACGTGGGACGTGATGGACGGCGGATTGTACAACGACAGTGGTTTTCGCCCCTGCGGATACTCCGCTTTCGAACGCTCTTTCATGGGATGGATGACCCCCGTGGAACTGAACACCGACACCGTAGTCTACGACATGCCGGCTATCAACGACCAACCTGCCGCCTATCTCATTCGCAACGACGGAGCACCACAGGAATTCTATCTCGTCGAGAACCGCCAACAGACGGCATGGGACACCAACCTGCCGGGAAGCGGCATCATCGTGGCGCATGTCGATTTCGACGATAACGTGTTCCGTATCGGAGCGCCTAACACACCTGACAAACAGCGCTATCTCATCTTCGCCGCCAACAACAAGACAAATGCCATATATCTGGATCATCTCAGAGGCTGGGGATATCCCTATAAGGAAAACAACAAACTGACCAACACCTCCATACCCGCCGCCACACTCTTCAATCCCAACACCGACGGTTCCCTAATGATGTCCAAACCCATTACCCAAATGGCTGTGGACCAAGGCCTCGCCTCCTTCCGTTTCACCAACCCCAACACCACCGCCATCGAAGATATCCAATGGTCAATGTCCAATGACGAATGGTCAATGTTCAATGTTCAATGGTCAATGTCCAATGGTCAATGTTCAATGGATAACGGTCAATGTTCAATGCTCAATGTTCAATGGTTCACCCTCGACGGCCGCCGTCTCAACGGCAAACCTACATCCCGTGGCATCTACATCGTCAACGGCCACAAGGTAGTCATAAAATAGCCCATTAACCCCATTAGCCCCATAAAACCCTATTACCCCTCATTAACCCCATCAACTCAATATGAAAACAACAATACTATCCATGGCGATGCTCGTGGCATCGGCCAATCTTCAGGCAGAAGAGATTCCCGTGAAAGAATGCCTCTACGCGGGTCCCTATCGGGTGGAACGCCCAGTGATGATGGACAGCGTTGACCTGCAAGGCAAGAACTTCCAGGACGACGAATGGCTTAAGGCTCACTGAAACTCAACATCACCTCGCAGGAGAACTGTGAGGAGATGGTGCTCGACAGGAACATCTTTCACGTCCTCAAGAACGTCTGCCGCTACAAGGGCGATGCCAACATCCTCGAGATCTTCAGCGACGACGACAGCTACATCAACCTCGGAGCGGTGAGGACCATTAACCATTGACCATTGACCATGAAATCATTGACCATGCACCATTGAACATTGACCATGAGGCATGGTATTCCATTGATGGACGAAAACTCAGTGTCAAACCCACCAAAAAGGGCGTTTATATTCATTCGGGCAGAAAGATTGTCATAGAATGAGATTGAGGGCGATTGAAAGTACCAGT
>CACYEC010000116.1 GCA_902773225.1 uncultured Bacteroidales bacterium | reverse complement strand
GTGGCGGGCCAGTTGCTGGCTGGAGCCAATCTACGTGCCATGCCTTCGTCGTCGTTATTGCCATAGTTTTTCTCTGTGAACGGGTCTTCAAGTTGACGAACTGCATAGACGGTGACCACACTATCACCCTCAAATCTCACCACAACATTTTGCCCATCCTCAGTATACGCCTCAGCCACCTTGTTATTTGCCTTCAAAGCTTTTGCGATGCTTTCAGGGGAATCATTTGAATTGTAGATTTTGTCAACAATAGCCTGTTCCAGCTCCTCACCTTCCTTATAGCTAAGACCTGACGATTCACGAGTAATATAGTTCACATTCTTGATATCAAAAGCCTGATAAGCCAAACTGCCATCCTCTTCTGTATAGGGAAAAAGGAAACTATTGGCCTGTGGATCGTAACCAATGTGGTCTATGTCTTGACTTACTATCGTATTAAATCCTGCCCAATTGATGCTAATCTTAAATGTTTGCTTACCCTCTTCATATTCCTGTACATCGGCTGCAATACGAAATCCCAACGACTCATAGTGTCCGAAGTTGTCACAGTCCTCCCACGACGCAAGGATTGTACAATCACTAACATCGGAATAGATGCTGCCGCCACGTATGCGGTGATAAACACCAAAGTCAACAGAGTGGATGTCGGGATCATTCAAGTCATCAAGGTCGGGAACAGGTGTCCTACGTCGCTGTCGAACGCCATTAGAAGGAATCGAATCTTCGCACCACTCTTCCACATTACCATTCATATCATAGAGTCCCAGCTCGTTAGGCTGCTTCATACCCACACGATGAACAATTCCTTCTGCATTGTCTGCATACCAAGCAACCTGATCAAGAATGTTGCTTCCTGCATAAATATATCCCAAACTAAGGTTTCCTCCACGTGCGGCAAACTCCCACTCGTCCTCAGTCAACAAACGGTAGCGTTTACCTGATAACGAGTTCAGACGTTGTATGAACAGCTGACATTCATTCCAACCGACACGGACAACTGGCTTCATTGGGTCTTGCAATTCAACGTCAGTAGGGTTCTCGCCCATCAAGACCTGCCACAAATACTGAATAGTCTCATAACGGCAACAGTAGAACGTCTTGACCGTGGTAGACACATGACTTGCTCCTTTTAAATATGTACCACCTTCTACACGCACCATATTTTCATCCAAGAATTCTAATACCTTCTCAATGGCACCAGGATTATAGTCTGGTTGGTCGCTGTCCCCAGGTGTACGACGTGTACTCTGTGCGTTCAACTGTACTGTGCCGATAATCAACAACAGCAATATAGTAATGATTTGTTTGGTCTTCATCATAATCTTTATTCGTTTACTTTACTTCTTCATGAATTTAAACGACATGTTGCCACACGTCACAACATAGGTACCAGTCGTCAGATGACCAACATCGACAACAGTCTCTTCTGCAGATGGCTTTACATGCAATACCTGTATGCCCGACACATTATATATAATAATATCTTGCTTTGCTCCAATCAACATCAACTTATCGCCCACCTGACTTTTCAACAGATTTGTCTTCTCATTGAAAACCACTGGTTCTATTCCTGTTGAACGATCAATCTGTACAAATCTTGCCCATTTAACTTGATCGGCGATGATGTTTCCTTCACTATCAAGTACGGAAAAGTTTACATCATCGTCAGCAGCAACAAGCATGTTAACCCGCTCCATAGGAATCTTACGATTATCACTCGTAAGCATAAACCATGCTATTTCCTTATCAGATGTCGTTCCAATAGGTAGGATATTGCGAAACACTCTCCAGTGGTTATCATAGAGATATGCTTCAACACTTTCAAAAGGCACATAAAGCACGGCATCATTTCTTATCTCCTGCCACGCTCCATCACCTGCATTAGGAACTTCCACTGCACGGCATGTTACCGATTCTATCTTTTCTCCAAACGCAAAGGCATTTTCACCAATAGCAGTTAATGTTGAAGGCAATATTATGGTCATTAGACTCGTACAATTCTTAAAGGCATATGCCGGTATTTCGCAGATTCCTTCTGGCACCTCTATTGAACTAAGGGATGTGCAATACAGAAATGCAGCAAAACCAAGTTCCGCAATTCCATCCTCTAATATGACACTTTTCAAACCAGAACAATCAGCAAAAGCATAACTACCAAAATGCTCAACACTATTAGGAATTGTCACGTCTGTTAGCCCTTCACAGTTTTCAAAACAGTTTTTTCCAAGAGTGATGACACCTCTTGGAATGTTGATACTTTTTAACCGAGAACATTTGCGGAAAGCCTTCTCACCAATGTTGATTAATGTTTTTGGCAAAACAACCGTTTCAAGCGAAGTTGATAAATTGAATGCACTTATACCAATATCTGTGACATTTGCAGGAAGTTTAATATAAGCAAAAGTTCCGTTATAAGCAAATGCCTCATCGCCAATAGCTGTTACATTGTTGAAAGCAGGATCCACAGACATATCTATTACTGATTCCTCTCCATGCCATTTTACAAGAGTCTTCCCATCTGATGACAATTCATAGCTTGTTGTAGGATAATTGTCAGCCTGTACTGATAAGGACACAAACAAGAACCCTGCCACAAATAGTGTGCTAAAAAAATATCTAACCATTCTACATCTTTTTTCTTCCATAAGAGCTTCGTGCCGATATGAAAATATTTCTTCGTTCTGCAAATTTAAAAAAGATTCCTCACATAACCAAATCTACTTATAAAAAAAGCAACGAATTCTAAAAAAAAAAGAAACAACCACCAAAAGTGCATCATCTGCCACCAATTTCCTCCTTAATCACCACAAATACCACGAAAGGTACAAATATAGTTTATTCATTATTATTGACCCCTAACGGTTTTCAAGATTTTTCATTCGTAAACGAAAGAGTTTTATAGGTTTTGGTTATATCAACAATGAACACAGGGTGAGGAAATCCCCCACCCCGTATCCATTCTTTCACGGAATATGTATAGCAATAACCGCCTATGTGTCAATAACCTATCGTGAAATTCTTGCGGACACCCTGCCACTCGGGGAACTTCATCTTCAGGTATTCATCGTCGAGGAAGAGAGCATACCGTCCTACGCGACCATTCAACTGCCAGTCGAACACCTCCAATAGCATCTTTGGATAGGTGCGGAATGGCGGCTCTTCTGTCTGCTTCTTCTTATTCTTCTTCGCTTTCTTGGCAGCTTCCTCACACTGGCGAGCTTGTTCCTCCTGCTG
>CACYEC010000115.1 GCA_902773225.1 uncultured Bacteroidales bacterium | reverse complement strand
CTCAGTGACTTGGGATGGGAACAGCACCAGTACATCGCCCGCACGATGTACAACAATTTCGAAGACGTCTTCAAGAAGGGAGGCGACGTGTTCGCCATCTCCTCGCTGTCAGGCCGTTGTGTGCTGAGTATGGCGTCGTTCTGCCAAGAACTCACTCAGTGCAACCCGAAGCTGGAGATTCGGGAGCAATCATCGCGCAACACATTGGACGGTGTGGTTCCCTCAGACCGCCAGAACCCTTTGCGCCGCACCTACCCCAAGAGCCGTCCCCGTTTTGAGGACCACAGGAAGGACTTCTTGTTCCACGACAACCTTCGCCAAAATGTCATCTCGCGTGTCTTCACGAGTACTGAAGGTCTGCCAGGCAACCCTGGACGCATCGCCAGCAACCTCATCAACCTCTACACCTCACTGCCCAGCATCGGTCATGACGGTATGATGGAAGGCATCATCAGCGACGATGAGATAGCCGCCCGATGGGAAAACGAGAACCTTGGTTCGTACACCTGGGTATTTGAGCCCCGCTATGACATGATACCCATCCTTCGCGACATTCTGAAGAAAGCCGACGCTGTAGTAAGCGGTTCTTCCAATCGTGTAGCCGACCTCCGCTTCGGCCACGACACATGCCTTGGTCCACTCACCGTGCTCATGGGCATCAACGGCGCAGACAAAGACCCAGAGGATCCCTACGATGTGAAGAACTGCTACCAGAACTGGCAAACAGGCAAGGCCTCGAACATGCAACTCATTTTCTACCGTTCGAAGAAACCAGGCAAAGAAGTTCTCGTCAAGTGCCTGCTCAATGGCGCAGAGGCAACACTTCCGCTTCCAAGCGACAACTATCCCTACTACAAGTGGAGCGACTTCAAGCGTTTCTACACCGACCGTTGCAATTCAGTGGAATAGATAACCTAACGCAATGGAATATTATTCCAATGCACATCTTCAGCATGCTGTCATTGCGCAGGGCGTCACAGTCATCGGCAGTGGAATAGTTCAAGAGAAAATACGAAAAGATTTTTCTTTCGCATTTTTTCTTGTTATTATTTTTGTTTTGCGAAAAAAATGCTATTTTTGCATTAAGAACAAGTGTAAAAAATTGTAACAATGACACGAAATACAACTACTTCATCAAATATAAGCACTTTAGATGTGCTGTGGGCTTTCTATCAATCACAACCGAAAAGTGTAAAAAAGGCTTTTCGTTCAAGAATGGAAAGAGAAGAAATGTCTGCCACATTGCCAATATGGCAAAACGATCTTAATCAAATTAAGGCTCTGAAGGAAAATTGGGATGAAGAAGGTGCATTGAGAATCAATAGAAAAGCCATCAGTTTCTCACGGAAAATTATGAAAAAACTCAGCAAAGAAGCTTCCTCTTTTGTCAGGTTTTTTCCGACCCATCTCGGTGCCGTAATGCTGAAAATGGAAACGCCCAACGGACGTATTATCGGGGAAATTGGCGACAGTTTGGTTTCTTATTTCATCAAACGACCTAATACTCCTACAGAACACCATTCCTTCGAAACACAAAACAAAGAACTTCTTTCATCCATAGTGGAACATCTTGAAAATCTAAAATGATGGAGAAGAGTGTTTTATACCTAAAAAACGAAGTTGGTAAAGATGAGCGATTGGCAAGAATTGTGCTATCGCCAAGAGACATTGATCCTATTACGAATTACCCGAAAGAATCGTTCATCACGCTAAGGAATCAAGAAGGAGGAATCTCTTTCTTGCGTTTCGACTATTTAGGAGAAGACCTATTCCGTAGTAAAGGTAAGGAAAGGGCGACTTTTTTCAATAGAAATCTCAAGAAGTCCAAGTACACATTTGCTGGTTGGATGGAAGGGAAGGTAAACGAAATCATATCCTTATCACCAAATGTGATAACAATTGAAATAGATGATCCAGAAAACCAGCCTGAACACGTGAATATAGGATTCAAATACCAAGGTGAGGTAGTAAAAGGCATCGTCACAAACGCCGTAATCCTTGACATCCTTGATGAACTTTTCCATATATTAAAATATCAACCCGCATAAAGTGAAGTTCTTGTGATGTTCTATTTGTCACGAATTATCGAATTGTCATCCTGTTGATATTTAGAATATTGTGGAATTTTGATAAAATCGCATGGGATTTTCAGTAGTTACTATTCCACTGCATTGGAATAGTTCAAGAGAAAATGCGAAAGAAAAAACTTTTCGCATTTTCTCTTGATTTTATTTTTGATATGCGAAAAAAATGCTATTTTTGCATATAGAATAACAACGAGGTCCAAGAGGGACTTACTTCTGTACTAAAGGCCTTTGGTCTTTACTTTCTGAAACCAGTTTCTCAATTACCTCTTCGTCATAACAAGGTCCAAGGTCGGCATACTCCCAATTGTTCCGTAAAATTGCTGGCCAATTACCTTTTATACTTCAACATCATGAACAACAACACATTGACCAAGGTGGCACTGCGCTACCGTGCGTTGTTCCTCGACATCAAACGAGAGAACATCGCCATGAAATCTGAACCCACAGCACCTGTATTGGCATTCATCGCCCGATTGAAAGAGAACGGCTTCTGCGTCAGCGAAGAGTTGCTCCACGCTCTGAACGCCGTTTCGGCCAGCCACCTCGCTGACATCACCAAGTGCATCAACGAAGTGATGGGTGTGGAACTCAACTGGGCTCCGCTCGTCAAGGGCTGGGATGTGCCTACAGGCGAGACACTGGCCGACCATCTTGTCACCTTGGTGGCCAATATCTTCGGTGAGGAAGCAGGTTTCAGAGGCACTACTCTGCCCTGCGGCCACCTCATTCCCAATGGCACCTTCCCGTTGGAGCGCTATAACGGCTGTCCCTTCTGCGGCCAGCAATTTGAGACGGCCAATTTCGTCTATAAGGGCCAAGGCAGCAAGTTGAAGGAACTGCGTCTATTCACCCTCGACGACATGAAGCATGTTTTCGAGACGTTGCTCGCCTCATCCACACCCCTCGACGCCACCCAACAAGACTCGCTCAAGCAGTTGCTGCAGGAATTCCCATTACCGGAGGATGCCAACATCACGATGAAGGAGACCGCCATGCTGGTGGTCAAAATTCTGGTGGAACAAGGCAAAGACGATGAGGCATCAAAACTGCTGAAGACCCCTACCGACGTGCTGCGCTACCTTTGGTATGAGAAGACAGGCTATGTGCAAGTGATTGAGCCAAGAACCCTTATCGCCCATGCAAAAAAACTATACTTCCACATGTGGGAACCCCTTGACATAAGTGAGGATGCAGGCAAGGCGATGAAGCAGAAGTTGCTGCTGAAGTACGACCGCAAGTCGTGTCTGCGTGTGGCCAAGTGGCTGAACGCCATTCCGATGCGTGCTGACCAGGCCGCCGAGAACATGAACCCCAAACGCGGCATGTGGGTCAGGTTGATCCGCGCCTTGCGTCTGGGTGAATACTCCCGCAAGAAAGGCTTTGAACAATTAGCCAAGCTGCTTGACGTGTTCTACAAGCAGGACTACTCCACCTGGCAGGGACGTGTGGACCGATGCCGTGAGAACAACGAGGTGGATAAAACTTTGGAACACCTGAAAGAGCGCCCAGGCCTCTTCGCTCGCTGCCTCTTCTCCACAATGCTCCGTTTCGGCAGCGACAAGGCACTGAAAGCCTTCGAAGAGGTGGCCGACAAGTTGCCCGCCCGTCTGCTGCTGTCGCTCGGCAATGCCGCCGATACCTACTTCAACCCTGAGGGAACACGCATCGCTCGCCCCATCACCGGTGTCACCAAGAAGATTGAGCCCAACAAACTGTTAGCGCTCTATGACGATGACACCCTCAAGGCCATGGCTCAAGCCGTCAACGACCTATACAAGACATTCATGGCCAAGCGCTTCGCAGAACAACCTACCGAGGCCAAGACCATCTATATCGACCCGATGCTCTACAACATTCCCGTGAGCGTTGGCGACCGCTCCGCCACCATTCAGGACACCTCGTGCGCCCTAATGGGCACCCGCTTCCCTGTGGAAGGCGATGCCGTCCGCCTGTTCCTGCAATGGGGCAAGGGTCTGCATGCCCAGCATCTGGACATGGACTTGAGTTGCCGTATCGCTCTGCCTGACAATAATATAGCCGAGTGCGCCTACTACAATCTGACCTGCGTGGGTGCCAAGCACTCGGGTGACATCCAGCGCATCCCTGAGATGAAGGGTACAGCAGAATACATCGAGCTGTCGCTGCCAAAGTTGGAGAAAGCCGGCGCGACCTACGTCACCTTCACCTGCAACGCCTACTCCACTGGTGCTTTGTCGCCCAACCTAATGGTAGGCTGGATGAACTCAGCCTACCCAATGAAAGT
>CACYEC010000114.1 GCA_902773225.1 uncultured Bacteroidales bacterium | reverse complement strand
GACGTTCCGTCGCCCATTCCCGAGCAAGCTCGCCTACCCGTAGCCTTTCCCGTAGCCTTTCCCCTTAGATGGGAGGGGAGTCGATAGGAGCCTGAGCCTTAGATGGGAGGGGAGTGGCTGAAAGATGGGGATTTGAGTGGCGACTACTCTGGCATGCCGATTTCCTTGACTTTGCGCTCGAACTGGTCGCGGTTGTCGAGGGCACCGTTCTTGATGCGGGCACGGTAGTTGTAGATGGTGTTGACGGAATAATGGAGGAACTCGGCTATCTTGGATGAGTCGTCGATGCCGAGACGGATGAGGGCGAAGATACGCAGGTCGGTCGATAGGCGGTTTTCCTCTTTCAGACTCACTTGGTAGTCGGGCTGCAACAAGGCGTTGAAGTCGTTGACGAAATTGGGGAAGAGATGGAGGAAGACACTGTCGAAGTTCTGGTTGAGTTCTTCTATTTCATGTTCTTTGAGTTCTGTGGATTTGGTGAGGTGGAAGAGGTCGTCGTACTCCTTGTTCTTCATCTTCTTGTTGACCATCTTGCGGTAGTTGTCGAGTTTGTCGATATACTGCGAACAAAGGGATAGGAATCGTCCGATATACTCGTCCTTCACGTTGTTGGCATCCTTGAGTTTTGCATTGAGCACGGCCAGTTGTCCGTTGGTGGCCGAGAGTTGTTCGTTGGCAGAGGTCAGTTCGTCGTTGAGTGCAGCCAACCGGTCGTTGGTGTCGTGGAGCGCCTCGCGCGCCACATCGAGTTGCCGGTTGCGCCGATGCAGGAAGAAGAGTGCGCAGAGTAGCAGCAGGACGAGCACACTGATGGCAATCAGTCCGAGACGCAGTTGGCTGGTGGTATGCTCGCTTTTCTCCTTGTAGGTCTTGGCGATGTCGTTGAGCAAAGAACCGATTTGCCAGAGGCGTTGCCTTGAGCCGTACCTTGTGGCGCAGTCGCTGGTGAAATTGATGTAACGAGAAGCCCTCTCGATGTCACCCTTCAGCATCAGTTCGTTGGCGAGTTCCCACATGGAGCCTTGGTCCATGGCGGCGTTGCGTATATCGGCCAGCACCGACTCCACCAGCCAGTTCATCATCTGTACGCTGTCGCCCTGGAGTTTGAACTCGATATAGCGGTAGAGTGCAGCCAAAGCATAAGGGTGGGACCCCTCCTCCACTGTCGCCATCCATTCATCGTTGATTCTCATGGCATCGTCGAAGCGTCGTTCTCCCTGAGCGCGCTGCTCTCGCCTCATGAGTATGGTCTCGCTTGTGGGCGAGAGGTATTTGACCATCAGTTCTTCGTAGGTCTGCGCCTTGTCGAGGTAGTTGGAACGCATGAGGTCGAGCCGAGTGTAATAAGCGAGTTCGTTATACACATTGTTGTAGGCGGCATAGAAGGTGCCCCTGGTCAGTGAATCGACACCCTCGATATGGATAGAGTCGAGAATGCAGAGCGCCTCGTCGTACATGCCGATGTTGGCGCACCGTATGGCCAGCAGCGAACGGCAATAGACAGCCGCAGAGCGGTCGCCCATCTGGTCGGACAGACGAATGCCCTCGCGGAGGAAAAAGATGGCCGAGTCGCTGACAAAGGGTTTGTAGAGTTCGTAGAGTTGGAGTGCCAACTCGTATTTGCCAGCCGTCTGCCGTGCAGCCCCGTAGTTCTTTCGCGCCTCGGTGATACGAACTTCGCGCTGGGCCACATAGCGGGGAGATTCCTCGATGGCCCGGTCCACCTCATGTAGACGTTGTGTCAGACTCGTGTTCTGCGCCAGCAACGCCACCGAAGAAATCAGAGACAGAAGAAAGGTCAATAACCGCATAGCCCCATGTTCATTAGTTTCCTCCACCTAACGCCTTATACAGTTGTATAGAAGACTCCATCAGCAAGAAACGGTTGTTAAGCAGAGCCAACCGCGCTTCGAGCAGACTCTGGCGGGCCAGCAGCACCTGCAGGTAGTTGAAGTCCTCATCGTATTTCATCCTCAGTTTGGAATTCTCGACCACCCGATTGAGTCTTTCCACCTGCTGCTCGTTAAGCTGGATGGCCTTTCTGGCATACTGCTCACTCGCCAGTGCGTCATTGACCTCATTGCCGGCATCGAGGATAGCCTGTCGGAATTCAATGCGAGCCTCTTCCTGTTCAGCCTGTGCCTTCCGCAGTTCAGCCTTGAGTCTGCCGTGATTGAAAATGGGAGCCGTGAGTGAAGCCAAAGCCCTTGTCAGTATCCCCGCAGGGTCAACCACCTCACCGATGTCGTTGGTCCACCCCAAAGTACCCGACAGTGTGAGCGACGGGTAAAGGCTTGCGCGCGCCTCGTTGGTGGAATAGAAAGCACTCTTGAGCGCAGCCTCCGCCTGCCTGATGTCGGGTCGTTTGACCAACGACTGAATGCTAAAGCCCGTGAACTCCGGCACAGACTCGCACAATGTATTGAAATCGGTACGGTCGATGTGTCCACTGGGCCTGCCCAACACGGCACAGAGCGCATTCTCAGCCTGCTGGAGCTGCATGTTCAGTTCAGCAAGGGTGGCCTCCGCCTCAAGTTTGCTGGCTTCCGACTGGTCCACATCGTCGCTTGTGGCCTGTCCGATAGACATCAGTGCTTTCTGAGCCTGTATGCTCTCGTCCCAACTATCCACAATCTGTCGGGTGTCTTCAATCTGCGCGTCAAACATAGCCAACTGATAATACGCCGTGGCGATAGTGGCGATGACCTCAGTGCAGACCGCCTGCACGTATGCCTCCTGCTCCTCCACTGTGGCAGCAGCCGCCTTCCGGGCATTCTTCAGTTTACCGAATATGTCGGCCTCCCAACTGACCGTAGCGCCGATAGTATACTTGAATTCATCTTCAGTCGTATCCGAACTCTTGAAAAACGAGATTTCCGTTTCGGCATCAGCATCCACCGACGGTAGTTGTTCGGCCTTGGCTTGACGCAACAATGCCATAGCGCCCTCGAGGTGTTGCCTTGCCACGTTCAGGTCGCTGTTGTTGGCCAGTCCCTCTTCTATCAAGCGTGCCAGACGCTCATCGGTGAACACCTGCCTCCAGTTCTTCATGTCGGCGCCCTCTATGGCCTGGTCAACATACTCCTTGCGCAGCAGGCTGTCGGCGGCAATCGTCTCAGGCTGATAACTGGCAGAGGATTTGCACGATGTCAGGAACGAGGCGCCGACGGTCAGGATTAACAACGAGGAAACAACTTTTCCCTGGTTGGGCTTGGCAAAAAACTTCTCTTCGAGATACTGGAACACCATATAAAACAACGGTACAAAGAACAGGATGGATGCAGTACCCACAATCATACCTCCGATAACGCCAATGGCGAGCGAGCTGCTACCCACTGCCAGCGCGCCTTGCGAGAAGACCAAAGGCAGCAGTCCAATGACGAGGGTCAGCACGGTCATCAGCACCGGGCGCAAACGCTCTTTGGCAGCCTGGAGGGCTGCATCCTTGATATCCAATCCCTCCTTACGGCGCTTAGAGGCGTATTCGGTAAGCAGGATAGCAGTCTTAGCGAGAAGACCGATAAGCATGATGGCACCCACCTGCATGTAAATATTATTCTCAATTTGAAACAACAAGGCAAAAAGGTAGCATCCCATCAGTCCAAACGGCACGCTGAGCAAGACAGCCATCGGGATGAGCGGACTCTCGAACAGCGCAGCCAGTACCAAGTAAGTGAACACGATAATCAGCAACATCAACCAGGTACGATCCTTTGTTGTCTTGATTTCCTCAATAGTGGTACCAGAGTATTCGTATCCATAGCCTCGTGGGAGGGCCGTCTTCGCCACTCTTTCTATCGCCTTGATGGCATCGCCGGTACTGTATCCGTCGGCAGGAGCCACTTCCATATTGATGGCAGAATACATATTATATCTGTTGAGCGACTGCACACCGCTGGTTTTCTTCAGAGAGACCAATTCTGTCACCGGTATGAATTGCGAATGGTCGCTCACGATAATGATGTTATTCAAATCGTCTTTATCAGCCCTCAATTCGGGGTCGGCCTGCATGACCACATGATAAAGACGTCCGAAAGCATTGAACTGAGTGGCGTAGTTACTACCGATATAGCCATTGAGTACCCCGAGCACAGTAGAAGGTTCCACGCCATATCTCTTGCAGATGGAGGCATTGACACTCACCTCATATTGCGGGTAGTTCACCTCGTAGGAAGTATAGGCTTCGTCAATCTCCTCACACTCACAGAGTGCTTCGGCGAAATGGTCAGTCACCTCCTTCAACTTGGCAATCGACAGGCTGTTGTAATCCTGCACATAGAGTTCTATGCTATTGCTGAATCCATATCCAATAACGGTAGGCATGGCGAATGTAAACATATTTGCGCTCTTGATGCTGTCCATTCTCTCCTCAATCTTCTCCACGACGGCATCAATCTCGTGTTCGGCCCCAGAGCGTTCATTCCAGTGCTTCAACTTGATAATCAGCGCCCCGGTATTGGCACCTTCACCACTCAGGATATTCCATCCAGCCACAGAGGCGCAATTCTCTATCTCGTCGATATCAGCCACAGCACTGGCAGCACGCATGACCGACTTCTTGGTCTGCTCAAGCGTGGAACCAGGAGGCGTGTTGATATCCACAAACACATTGCCCGTATCCTCATCAGGAATCAAACTGGTGGGCACCGCATGTCTCAGCACCCCTACCAGGATTAAGACAAGCAGAGGCATGGCCGCGACCAGCCACTTATGGTTCATGAAAAGGGACAACCCACCCTTGTATTTTGCAGCCACCGCATCATACGCAGCGTTGAAAGCCCTGAAAAGCCGATTCTTGCTTTTGTTGTTCTCATTTCTCAGCAGCAACAGTGTGAGTGCAGGGGACAATGAGAGAGCGTTCAGTGTGGAAATGGCGACAGCGACAGCCATTGTCAGTCCGAACTGCCGATAATAGGTACCCGCCAGTCCGCCTACAAACGAAATGGGAATGAAGACGAACATGAACACGATGGTGGTGAAGACGACCGATTTGCTGATTTTCCTCATGGCATTCACGGTGGCCGTATAGGAATCTTTTACTCCCGCTTCAAACTCCCCCTGTACAGCCTCGACGACCACAATGGCATCGTCGACCACCGTGCCAATCACCAGCACCAGGGCGAAAAGGGTGATGAGATTGAGTGTGAATCCCGCCACATACATGAATGCGAAAGTACCGACCAACGACACGACAATTGCCAAAGCCGGAATGAGTGTGGCCCTGAAATTCTGAAGGAAGAGGAGCACGACAAGTACGACAAGAATGATGGCCTGAAAGAGCGTGGTATAGACATCTTTCATGGATGCGTCGAGGAAGTCGTTGGTGTTGAGGAGTGATTTGAAGACCAGTCCTGGCGGCATTTTAGCATTGTTCTCCTCTACGAGTTTGTCAATCTCTTTATTGACCTCTTGTGCGTTAGAGCCATGTGCCTGTGTGATGATAGCCACAGTGCCCGGATGCGAATTGACCCAACAATTGCTGGCATAGTTCTCCCTTCCGACCTCACACCGTGCCACATCCCGCAACCTCAGTTCGCCGCCCTTGGGTTCGGACCTCAGTACGATATTCCCGAACTCCTCGGGATTAGTCAGTCGTCCCCGATAGACCATGGTATATTGGAAGGTGTTTTTCGAGTCCTGTCCTAAGGTACCAATAGCAGCCTCGATGTTCTGTGCCTCAAGCACTTCCTCTATATCGCTGGGTTCAAGGTCATAGATAGCCATCTTCCTTGGGTCGAGCCAAATGCGCATGGCATAGACACTTCCCAGCATTTCGATATTTCCGACCCCCTTGATACGTTGCAAACGAGGGCTGATGTTGATGTCGAAGAAATTGGTGATGAAGTCGGTGTCGTAGCGTCCGTCGGGACTTTCGAGAGAGAGTATCCTGAGGTAACTACGTTTCTCCTTTTCGACATGTAGCCCCATCTGCATCACCTCTTCAGGCATGATTCCGTCGACCTCTCCCAGGCAATTCTTCACCAAGACAGTAGCCATGTCGGGGTCGATTCCCGGTTTAAATGTGATAGCGATGCTTGCCCCTCCGCTACTGGTGGCAGAGGAAAGAATCTGGTCGATGCCATCCACCCCACTCACGGCCTCCTCGATGGGAATAATGACACTTCTCTGCACCGCCTCGGCACTTGCTCCGGGATATTCGGTACTCACCTCAATCACAGGAGGGGCCACATCGGGCAACTGCTCCACATCCAGTCCCCTGTAGCCCAACACTCCCAACAGTAGAATGACAGCCGCAAGTGCTATCGAAAAAATGGGACGATTTGTAAAAAAATTACCTTTCACGACCTTACTTCTTAATCTTCACTTTAGTTCCTTCCCTAACCATTCCACCACCTTCAGCCACAATGACATCGCCTGGTTTCAAGCCGTGGGTAACGGCATAGGTCTGTCCATCGTTGTAGGGAAACACCTTAATCTCTGTGGTATGAGTGACGCCGTCAACCACCTTGGAGACAAAATAGCGGTCTTGTATCTCAAATGTTGCCTCCTGAGGAATGACGATGGCATCCTTCATTTGATATGGCATGATGAGCACGCCATTACTTCCGTTATGGAAAAGTCCTTGAGGATTGTCGAAAGAAGCCCTGATGATGACAGAGCCGGTGACCATCTCGACATCGCCGCTGATGGCATCAATGCGTCCTTTCTGCTCCAGTTTCTTCCCCCAATATGTAACCAGGGTTACTTCAGGCAGTTTAGCGGGCAGTTCCTCAATGGAGCACCCATAAAAATCCCCGAGGTCGTAGAGCGCCTCTTCAGAGACGGCAGTATATGCCCTGATGCGATGGAAGTCGGACACGACGGTCATGGATGTCTCCATGGACGGGTCGACCAACTCACCCAACCTGTATTCAATCATACTGATCACGCCATCGGAAGGACTCTTGACGACGGTGTAGGATAGTTCGTTTTGTGCAGTGGCCAAATCGGCCTTCGCCTCTGCAATGGCCGCCTCCGCCTCCTCGAGTTCATTCCGGGCCTTATTCATGTCGAAGTCGCCAATGACCTTCTTTTCGAAGAGTTGCTCCTTCCCCTCGAAGTTCTGCCTTGCTGTTGTCAACTGAGCCTTGGCGCTGTTGACCTTCGCTTCGGCACTCCTGACAGCAGCCTGATAAGGGACCTGGTCAAGAATGAAGAGGGTCTGTCCCTTCTTCACCCTGGCCCCTTCGTTGACGCAAATCTTCACAATTTTCCCCGCGACCTGAGGCCGAATCTCCGCAGGTTGTTCGGTTTCGATTTTCACTGTGAAATTCCGTGTCACGGTATAATCTTGCTTAGCGATAGTCATGGTGACGAATTCACTGACCTCCTCGTCCTCGTCGTCGTCCTCGTCATCCGACGTATAATACCATACCCCGGCAATCACGGCTGCGAGAGCCAACACTGCAAAAAACCACTTGCCTTTGTTCATATCATATATTATAATATTATGCACTGCAAATTTAATAAAATATGGGCACGTTTAATCATCATATCTTAATTTTTTACTCTTTTATCAACCTTTTTTTCTACCTTTGCCGAAATATTACAAACTTTATGATAGCATTGCTCAAAAAATGGTACTTCATGCTGGCCGTGTTTATGGCCGTATTTTTTGTGCGTAATCTGATGTTGCCCATGGCATCGGACGACATTCCCTACGCCTTTGTATGGGATGGCGACGACAAGGGAAACCTGCTCGACGGTGTTGGACCACGCGAGCGAATCACCTCTTTCAGCGACATCGTCCGCTCCCAGTATTCCCATTACATGACTTGGGGAGGCCGCATTATCGGCATCGGGCTGACGCAACTATTCGCCTGGGAAGGAAAAGGTCTGTTCAACGTGCTCAACACACTGGTGTTCACCGCACTGGTTCTGCTTCTGTTCCGTATCGGCACGGGGAAGAAACTGAGCGAGATGAACGGTGTGTATATGTTCTGGATTCTCTTCGCAGCATGGTTCTTGATACCCGACCCATACCTGACCCTACTTTGGATGTGCGGCAGTTGTGTTTTCCTATGGACGGCAGTCATAGGTCTTCTGTTTTTATTGCCATACGCAAAGGCATACTGGAAGGAAGAAGACCCTTTGCCCAGCAAATGGGGAATTCCGCTCATGGCCTTTGCTGGTCTATGTGCCGGTTGGTCGGTGGAGACCAGTGCTGCCGTTATCGACATGGTCGTGTTCATAGCCTTGATATGGTTCTGGCGACATCATCAGCTCAAGTCTTGGATGGTGGCAGGTTTTGTCTTCCTCTGCGTTGGTTCCGCGATGCTTGTGTTGGCTCCAGGGGAGACGGTCCGTCTGGAACTGCAACGCCAATTTGAGTATAACCCTGAACTGCCAGAGGATATGTACTGGACACCGCTCATGTACATGATTAACTTTGAAGAGTGTTTTATCCCTGTAGTAGGCAAGCAGATTCCGTTGTTACTGCTGATTGGATATTATATATGGCACTTGCCAAAAGGAGAGCGATGGAACAAGACCACTCAGTTCCAGTCAGTCTTGGTCAGCGCTTCGATGATATTGATGCTTATCTTGATATTTGTTCCTGTAGCACCCGCGCGAGCCGGATTCTTCCCCACCTGCGCCGTGATAATGGCCTCTCTCACCGCCCTCCGCGAACTGCTGAAGGAAGAGGAATCGATATGGCGACGCCACCGCCGTCTGATACAGTGTTTTGTAGCCATCAGCCTGGTGCTGTGGATAGCGACCACCTCCATTGTCCTCTATGTTGAAAGTGATGTTCGCCGTCAATGGATGAGCCGTATCGACTATATCAATGTCCATCAAGACCAGGATGTGGTGGTTGTTCATCAGATAGACGTCCCTCCGATAGCCGACGAACTGCCGGAATGGTGGTTACACAATACTGTCACTTGGAACACTGATGTATTGGCTTGGGGCAGCGACTTAGAGCCCCGCCCTGAGGGTAGCCACAATCTGATGTACGCCCAGTATTACGGTTGGAAACGTGTCATCACGGATGGTGAGGACCGGAGAAAGATAGAATAGTCTGAATATCTTTCAGTTTCTTATTTTGGTCACCGATGAGATGCAGAGTGTATTCCCCCGTGAGTCGTGCCATCGTGTCGAGTTGTTCCTGGGTATAGAGCGCCTCACTGCCTTCGACATTGAAGGTCAGTCCTTCCTCTCGTATCTGCACCACGAGGAAGAGATGCATTTCACTGTCCGGCATTTCTATGTGTGAGCTGGGATAATCGACCCCCTTGATGGTTATATATTCGTAGATGTTGGCCCCGCTGACATTCATCTCAGTTCCCACCTGGCGTTCTGGTGGTATCTGCAGGTCGCGCATCTGATGCATCCAAGGATAAATAATGGTCCGCATCATTCCGAAGAGGGCTGCACGTGTCTTAGCAATGAGTTCGGCCACGCTTTGGTCAGGATTCACGTCAATACGCAATGACATGCTCTTCAAGAAATTGCCGAGCACCTTGAGGTTGAGCCTTTTGTCAATCCGTCCATGATTGGTGGTCATGAAAACCACGTCAGTAGTGCCCGCCATTTGTCCTAAAGCCATGGCGAAAGCCGCCACACAGATGGTGGTCATCATCTTCTGCTGCTGTTCTTCGGTCATGGACCCCGCATTCAGTCGTATGTGCTTCATACGTTCGTAGTCGAGCAGATAGCAGGCATAGAGTGTCTGTCCCAGAGGGTTGTCGGTCTGGCGGCAGATGTCGGTATAATCATGTCCTCTGAACTTCTCACAGGTAGCCTGCTTAGCCCTTTGATAGGCATCAGTCTCGTACGATGCTATTTCTTCAAGGTTCCATTGTGCAGTGATGTCGTCTTGGTCTTCGATGGGAATTCCAGCGAGCGTATCTTCAATGGCATTGAAGACGCCCTTGATAGAAATGCCATCAAAGAAGATATGATTGAATTCAATGAACATAACGCTCTTGTTTTCTGTTTTCACCACACTGATTCGCAGTCCAGGTTCTTCCAATAACCGGAAAGGCTTGACGAGCTTGTCTTTATTCTGGTTCCATTCGTCGTAAGTCATTTCATACCGGTGTACATTATTGGGCATGTCGGTCTCTTCACTGACCATGAGTTTTCCGTCTTGCCTAACCAGGTGCACATGTGTATAATGCAAAGTGTCGAGTACCTTCTGAGCGGCATCGGCTAATTCATCGATAGAGACACGATTCATTGGACACTCAAAGCAGATGTTAACACAAAAACTGGTTTCAAGGGTGTCGCTATCTGCCAAACAGAGCATGTCTTCTTGGGTAGAATTCAAAGGATAGATAGTTATCATAAATTGTTTTTTTGCAAAAGTAGCAAAAAAATCACATAAGAGAAAAACAACAAATCAATTTTCCTTATATTTAAGAGTTTTTGAGTAACTTTGCAAGAATATTATAGTAGCTATAGTCTTTATAGTTACTATAGTTTCCTATAGTCTCTATAGATTTATTTCATATAGTTGAGTTTATTATTGGAAAATGTTATGATACTTTTAAGTTTTGACACAGAAGAGTTTGACGTGCCTCGCGAACATGGTGTTGACTTCACCTTAGAACAAGGCATGGCAGTATCAAAGGTAGGAACCAACCGCATACTGGATGTATTGAAGCAGAATGGTGTAAAGGCAACGTTCTTCTGCACAGGCAACTTTGCAGAACAAGCCCCCGAAGTGATGGTGCGCATCATGAACGAGGGTCACGAGGTGGCCTGCCACGGAGTGGACCACTGGCAACCCCAAGAGAGCGACTTCGCCCGTTCGAAGGAGATAGTGGAGCGGGTGACGGGCCGGGCCGTGTATGGTTATCGCCAGCCCCGTATGTTCCCTGTGGTGGAGTCAGAAATCAAGCGAGTGGGCTATCGCTACAATTCCTCGCTGAATCCGGCATTTATTCCAGGCCGCTACATGCATCTGAGTGAGCCTCGCACCTGGTTCATGAAAGACGGTGTGATGCAGATTCCCGCATCCGTCACTCCGCTCATCCGTTTTCCGCTTTTCTGGCTTGCCCTCCACAACCTTCCCGAAGGGCTCTATCACTGGATGGTTCGGCGTGTGCTGAAGAAAGATGGTTACTTCGTGACCTATTTCCACCCATGGGAGTTCTTCGAACTGAAGGAGCATCCTGAGTTCAAGATGCCCTTTATCATCCGCAACCACAGTGGCCGTGAGATGTGCGAACGCCTCGACCGTCTGGTCAAAATGCTTCTGGCCCAAGGCCATGAGTTTATCACCTATAACGAATTTGTAGATAGAGTAAATCATGATTAGATTAGCAACAGTATCTCCGTGTTATAATGAGGAGGAGGTTCTTCGCCACAGTGTGGAGCAACTGACGGCTCTATTCGAGCGTATGATAGATGAAAAACTGATTAGCGATGACTCGATGATGGTGTTTGTCAACGATGGCAGCCGCGACCGCACATGGGAGATTATTCGCGAATCGCATGACAGTAACAAGTTTGTGCGCGGCATCAACATGTCGCGCAACGTTGGTCATCAGAATGCCATCATGGCAGGTATGATGACCGCCAAAGACTGGGCAGACGCAGTGATTACCTTGGACGCAGACCTTCAGGACGACATCGAGTGCATCCCCAAGATGGTCAAAGCCTTCGAGGAAGGCTACGACATCGTATATGGTGTGAAAGTCCAGCGCAATGCCGACGGTTTCATGAAGAAGATGACTGCCCAGACATTCTATAAGTTCCAAAGTTCGATGGGTGTGGAGAGTGTATATAACCATGCCGACTTCCGTTTGTTGAGCCGGCGCGCCCTGGACATGCTCTCCACCTATAAGGAGCACAACCTCTACCTTCGCGGACTTATTCCTCTTCTCGGACTGCGCCACACCACCGTTGATGATGTCATCAGCGAGCGCTTTGCGGGCAAGTCCAAGTACACAGTCTCCAAGATGATGCACCTGGCTCTGAACGGCATCACCGCATTCTCCGTTCGTCCGCTTTTTGCCATCTACAACATCGGCATACTGTTTCTCATCGTAGCCTTCCTCATCGGTTGCTATGTGGTCTATTCGCTGTTGTTCGGCACGGTAGAGCCAGGTTGGGCTTCTCTCATGCTTTCCCTATGGACTGTTGGTGGTTTCGTCCTGATTTCACTTGGAGTAGTTGGTACCTACATCGCCCAAATATACACAGAGGTGAAGCAACGCCCACTTTATCATATACAGGAAATCCTTTCGTAGCAGGGAAGGTGCTTCCTATTTGACTTCCAAAACGATGCAGTCTCATAATCTTAATTTAGTTAAGAATCTTTTTTTAATTAAGAATTAAGAATTAAGAAAATATCGGGATAACGAGAAAAAGAGAAAAAGAGAAAGAATTAAGAGTTAAGAATCTTATTTTAGTTAAGAGTTAGAGTTAAGAATTAAGAAAAAATCTTATTCAATTAAGAATTAAGAAAAGTCTTTAGTTAAGAATTAAGAGTTAAGAATTAAGAAATATTGAAGTACCATGATGGGCGACCTTAGGGTCGATTATCCTATATGACAGTACAATCCGGGGGTGCAAAGCACCCTCGGATAGTGAGAGGAGACGCTTTCAGCGTCTTAAGTATATGCTCCATGAAGTAGGGAAAGTTGAAAGAATTACTTCAGGCGGAATTTCACCTTTTTCACGATGTCGTCAGCGGCGAAACCAATTAAGGCCTCGAAGTCTCCAGCCTCAGCAGTCCATTGCTGGGTTCGGTCGTCGTAGAAACTGAGCGAACGTTGGTCGAGGGTCAACACCACGTCCTTTTGCTCTCCAGGTTGCAGGAAAACCTTGCGGAAGGCCTTGAGTTCCTTGACGGGACGGGGCAAAGACGACTTGCGGTCGCTGACATAGAGTTGGACAGTAGTGGCCCCAGCCTTTTCGCCAGTGTTCTTCACGCTGACGGTGAAAGCGATGGTCTCTGCAGATGTCATTTCAGACTTGTCGGCCACAGCCTGTGTGACAGCAAAGGATGTATAAGAAAGTCCGTGTCCGAAAGCGAAGAGCGGTTTCAGACGCTGGCGGTCGAGCCAACGGTAACCCACGAAGATATCATCCTTGTACTCCTCGTCGATGATTTGCTTGCCCTCCCGCCAGGTACCAGGGTATGAACCAGTGGCATGAGCGCCACAATCCTCCAGACGGGCATACCAAGAACAAGGCAGTTTACCGCTGGGATTGACATCGCCCGAGAGGACATCCGCAATGGCATGACCAGACTCCGAGCCCAAGAACCACGCCTGAACGATGGCAGGCACCTCGTTAACCCACGGCAGTTGGATGGCGTTGCCAGAGATGTTGACAAAGACCACTCGGGGATTGACAGCCAGAATGGCGCGTACCAGTTCATTCTGTCCGTAAGGCATGGCGTAGTCGCGGCGGTCGTGTCCTTCGCAGTCTTGATAGTCGGCTTTGTTGAGTCCACCAACCACGACCACCACATCGGCCTGCCGGGCTTTCTCGACAGCCTCGGCACGCAAGGCTTCAGGAGTACGCAGGTCGTAGAGACTGCGTCCTACGGTGACACCATTGTAACTCTGCACGGTGTCGCCCACATACCCACGGGCATAATCGACATGAGCGAAACGCCCACACAGTCCGTCGAGAGGCAACACCTCATGCTGCGCCTTCAGCGAAGACGAGCCGCCGCCCACCGTCATCATCTTGATGGCATTCTCGCCAACGACAAGGATGCGGCTGTCGGATGCAATCGGCAGCAGAGGCAGATTGCCGTTGGCCTTGAGCTTGTCGTTCTTGAGCAGCACGATGCCCTCCTGCGCCACCTTCCTCGCCACCTCGTAGTGGGCTTCGGAACAGAGCGCTCCGTATGGCCGTTGGCGGTTCATCGTGGTGCGGAACATGAGGCGCAGCACACGTCGCACCTTCTCGTCAAGTTCCTTGGTGGTCAGTTTGCCTTCGGTGATGAGTTGGCGGTAAGGAAGGGCCAGGTAGTAACTGTCGTAAGCATTAGAGGCGCCCCAAGTGAGTCCGTTGGTCCACGAACCAAACTCCATGTCGAGCCCGTTGAGGACAGCCTCCATGGTGTTGTGGGTTCCGCCCCAGTCGCTGACCACTACCCCATCGAATCCCCATTCCTGTTTGAGGATGCGGTTGAGCAGAATCTCATTGTGGCAGTTGTGCTGGTCGTTATAGAGGTTGTAGGCACCCATGATGGCCCATGTGCCGCCCTCGCGTACAGCCGCCTCGAAGGCCGGGAGGTAAATCTCGCGCAAGGCGCGGTCGCTGACGATGACATTGACCTGATGTCGGTACTCCTCGTCGTTGTTGAGCGCATAATGCTTCACACAAGCCGCGACGCCTTTCGACTGGAGTCCCTGCACGTATGGCACGACTATTCGCGAGGCAAGCCACGGGTCTTCACCCATATACTCGAAGTTACGGCCATTGAGCGGAGTGCGGTTGATGTTCACACCAGGGGCGAGCATCACGTTCTTGTTGCGGTAAAGGGCTTCCTCACCGAGGCTCTCGCCGTAGGCGCGTGCGAGTTGTGGATTCCATGAGGTGGCAAGGCAGGTCAGCGCCGGAAAAGCGACACAGGAGTCGTTGGTCTGTCCGGCCTGCTCCCATTCATCCCACAACACATCGGGACGCACGCCGTGAGGGCCGTCGTCGGTCCACACATCGGGCAGTCCGAGCCGCTTCACACCCGCCGACGAGAACTTCGACTGGGCATGGACCACAGCCAGTTTCTCATCGAGCGTCATGCGACGCAAAGCATCATCGATCCTCTCCTCTATGGGCCTTGACTCGTCGAGATAGACGGGCTTACCTTGAGCCTGCGCCCGCAGGCCCAGGGTAAGCGTCATGATGATGAATAGTGAATAGATTTTCATTTTTTCTGGAATACACGTACATAATCTACTTCCATAGTGACGGGAAGGGCATTGTCGTCCACGCCCTGCTGTCCACCCCAATCACCTCCCCAAGCGAGGTTGAAGATGATGTAGAAGGGGTCGTCGTAGGGCCAGTCGTCGCGCCCCAGTCCACGGTTGTCGTAGGAGAGTTGCACCTTGTCGTCGACATAAGTGGTGATGTTCTTCGCCGTCCAGAGAATGGCATACTTATGGAACTCGCCTTCAGCACCCTCGCACTTCATCTCGTGGGTCACCTGGGTGTTGTTGGAATGGACGTGGGCGTTGGCGTGCAGGCTGCTCGACACATAGTCGGGATGGAAACCGACCTCCTCCATGATGTCGATTTCGCCATCGGCAGGCCATGACCTGAAGTTGACAGGCATCATCCAGAAGGCAGGCCATGTGCCCTTGCCCTTCGGCAGTTTGATGCTGGCCTCGATATAACCGTAGGTCCATCCGGTTCTCACCTTGGCATAGACACGGCCGGAATAGACCTTTCCGTTCTCCTTGAGACAGTTGATGCGCAAAGCACCGTTTTTCACTTCCGTGACAAGCGCACCTCCAGGGGTCTTGTGGTTGACGTAGTTCTGCAGTTCGTGGTTCACCCATCCGCTGCCCTTCACTTCGTGGGTCCAGTCGTTGCCATTCAGTTCCGAACCGCTGTCGAACTCATCCTGCCAGACCAAAGTATATCCCTCGGGGACATCGTATGCGGGTTTTGAAGCGGCATTCTGCGAGACGGTGATGGTCTTGCGGACAGCGCCAGACATGATGACAACGTTACCCGTTCGAGCACTGGTGTTGGGATTCTCGCTGACAGTGACATTAACCGTTCCCTCCTGACTCGACTTGTAATCGGTTGTGGCTACAATGAAATCCGCATCTGCATAGGCTCCCCACTCCTTGCCCGTTGTAGTGACCTTGACCGTATAGGTTCCACCTTCGGCAGGCGCATTGATGTCCTGTGGCGAAACAGTAACAGAAGGCAAAGCGGGTTCGGGGTCATCGCCGCTCTCCCCGCAGCCCCAGAGGGCCACGGCGAGAGAGAGCAATAATGTGTTCAGCATAAATCGTCTCATTTATTGTGCTTTTTCGAAAATGATGTTACTTATCGTGATATTGGTACCGACAGGTGTTCCGCCGAAGTCGAAGAAGAGCGACAAGGCGTGCGCATCGTTCTTGGGCAGGGTGACGCCCATGGCCTTATAGACGTATGGCTCGTCGGCCTTCACGTTATGGCGGTCAGCGAAATAGAAGTTGTCGTCGTGCTTGGCCTCATCATCCGTCTCGGTGAGTTTGATGGTGATACCATCGGCATCATTGTCGGCGAGGATGGTGCATGAGAAGTTGTAGGCATCGGCCTGTGCCGTAGCAATCGTGGTGTTGATGGGGAATTGTCCCTGCCACTGCGAGCCTCCCATGCCATCGGGGATGGTGACAGTCCACTCGTTACCGATATGGCTCCACTCAGGGTCGCCGATTTGCGCCCATCCGTCGTTGGCGAACCAAGGAGTGACGCTGATGAAGGCATCGCCTGCATCCACGGCTTTCCAGAGGTTGGCATCATCCTCGTAGGCCATGGAGACGGTCTCCTCGAAGTAAATCTTGCTGATCTTGACATGAGTGCCGACTGGTGTGCCACCGAAGTCGAAGAAGAGCGACAGGGCGTGTGCATCGTTCTTTGGCAAGGTGATGCCCTCTGCTTTATAAATGTAAGGTACATCGGCCTTGATGTTGTGACGGTCGGCGAAGAAGAAGTTGTCGTCGTGCTTGGTC
>CACYEC010000113.1 GCA_902773225.1 uncultured Bacteroidales bacterium | reverse complement strand
TGACTTCGATGAAACCATCTACCTCGTAGGAGAAGATGAGATGAGCGAGCCGCTGCCGTTGAATATCAAGGTACGTGGCGAGAAGCCAGACTGGGTGGTGGATGACCTGCTGCACAAAGCGAATAACTCCATGAGTATAGTAGGACAAGTGGAAATCGACGATAACGTGGCACACGACAGTGAAGACCTTCTGGCAGTCTTCAACAGTGAGCACCGTCTGTTGGGCGTGGCACATGTGGATGCCTCTGCTACCGGAGCGAACAACGAAGGCCTGTTCTACCTCAATGTTTATAACACGGACCTCAAACCGATAAAATTGTACTTCGAGTTCTTCGACGCCTCGACAGGAACCATCCATAAAGTAATGCCTGCAATGGACGAACTCACTTTCAAGAAGGACACCGTCATCGGAACCCCAAGCAATCCCGTCATCTTCTTCAACAACAACCTCGTGGTGCAGGCCATTCCGCTGAAAAAAGGCTGGAACTGGGTATCGTTCAATGTGAGCCCACTGGAAAGTAAGGTGAATGAAATATTGAACAACGCCACAAAATGGGAAGATGGTGATGCCCTGGAGATTGAGAAGCCCAATGGCGAACGCCTCCTGATTACTTATAAGACCATGGATAATCCTAATGACCGCTCGACGACACAGAACCTCTGGGATTATGGCGAAAGGGAAATTGAACTCGAACCCACCCTGATGTACCGTTTCTTCTCAGAGAGTGACAAGTTGGCCTACGTGTGCGGATATTTCGCTGACCTCGTTTCCATCACGGTGAATAAGGGCTGGAACCGCATCGGATACATCTCGGATCTGAATCTGCCCATTGGTACGGCTATGGCTGATTATGCCGACAAGGCTTCGGTTGGCGACATCGTCAAGAGCCAAAGCGAGTTTGCCGTACTCACTGTGGATGCCTCTGGCAACAAGAGCTGGAAGGGAACGCTGAAGTACCTGCGTGTGGGCGAGGGCTACATGCTCAAACACAATGCCGACAACGCTGTCACCTTCGAATATCCTAATTATCTAATCTCGCGTTACAACGGCGGTTACGAAGTTCAGAGAAGGTCACCTATCTTTGAGAACAACAGCGGCACCAGCATGACCGTTGTGGCCATGGCTCTCGGTGTTGACGTACTGCCAGGCGACCGTCTCACCGCCTATCGCGACGGCGAGGTGTGCGGTGTCAGCGATGCCGATGAGGAGGGTCTGTTCTACCTGAATGTGGGCGACACGCATCATTCATTAACCGTCGCTCCTCAGCTCACCTTCACCATCGAGCGCGACGATGAACTCCTTGGCATGACCACACGCTCGGGCATCAGTTTCACTCCAGATGCGGCGTACGGTACACCCGACACCCCCACTGCCATCAGTTTTGTCAACACCGATAACCTTGACGCCGACGGCTGGTATGACCTCAGCGGCAGGAAAGTGAACAATGAGAAATTGCGTCGCGGTGTTTACATTCATAACAATCAAAAGGTATTCATAAAATAATAGACAATCATGAAGAAGAACATATTCCTCATGCTGCTCACAGCCCTCACCTTCACGGTGGGGAGCTGTAGCAGCGATTCTGACGAGCCCATACCCGATACCTCGGACGAACGCCTCAAGCCTGGGAGTGATGAACGACCCACTTGGACGGCGCCAGATTACTCTCTGTTTGAATTCCGCATGGCGTTACAGGTGCAACTGGGCGACACCCTCGCAGCCTTCCAATCCAGCGGTGACCTGATGTGTGCTCAAGCCGACGGAGAAGTGCGTGCGGTGACCTCGCCTCAGAGCACGGGTGGTGTCATCTACTATCCTCTCCACATAGCAGGAAGCGGAGATGAACAAACAATCAGCCTGCACTATTACTGCGACCAGCTCCACCGCATCTACACCATCACCAACTGGGCCTCATTCGATGCCACAGCCGCCCCCACGGGCTACAGTGGAATCTATCGGCCAAAGTTCTTAAACGAATAATCGAAAATGGTCATGAGAAGAATACTCATCTTCTTTGGGGCATTGGCTATCGGAATGATGGCCAGTGCACAGTCATCTGTGATTTGGATAGACTATAAGGCTGAGTCTTTCTCAAACAAAAGTGATGACAATAAGACCATCACTATTAAATCTGCTGAGGAACTGGCGCTGCTGGCCTATAGCATTTATACCAATGGCAACTATAGGGACTACACCATCACGCTCAGCGCGAATCTTGATTTGGGAGGTCATTATTGGATTCCCATAGGAGATGCACGAACCGATCATGATTTTATTGGCACCTTCGACGGTGGCAACCACACCATCTCCAACCTTGACGTATGGGTTAAACAGCAGAAAGACGATGAACGGGATCCAGGTGCAGATGTCACATACAATGGCAATGTCGCAGGACTCTTCGGAAAGATAGGCGCGGGTGGCACCGTGAAGGATGTCGTCATCAGTAGCGGTCCCTATATAGGGATTAAGAACCCTACGGCGGACTGTTCAATCGGAGGTATCGCAGGCATCAACAATGGTAACATCATCGGCTGTTCAAACGCGGCTAAAGTGACGGGCAACTTTTCTAATGCAAACGTTGGCGGCATCGCGGGGGAAAACCATGGTACGATTCAGAACTGCTATAATTTAGGAAGCGTTTACACGTCTAAAACCGATAATCGTATTGGCGGCATCGTAGGCAATAACGCAGGAAACGTTCAGAACTGTTTTACGCGCTGCGAGATAACTGCTGGTGGCGGAACCATTTCAGCAACTGCCACTCCTTATCCCCTTGCTGGCAACAACGGCGGCACCGTATCAGGCTGCTTCTATATGAACGGAACCGAGTATGATGTTCCATCCTACAACAAGCCAGTAATCTCCCTGGCCAATGCATCGTCGAACATCACCACGATTAGCGACAATCTGGGTAGCGCGAATAACATACTTTTCCAAGACCGCACACTTTATTCTGACGGCGACTGGAACACCATCTGTCTGCCATTCGACATACCCTCTGGAGCCGAGGGTTACTCCCCTATCGCCGGCGCGACAGTGATGACACTTTCGAGCACATCTTTCTCATCAGGTACTCTGACCCTCAATTTCACCGATGCCCCCAATATCGAGGCAGGCAAACCTTACATCGTTAAATGGAACAGGCCTATAGCCGGCGACTTGTCCGACCCAGTGTTCCAGAATGTGACGTTGAGCAATAGTACATCCGACATCGAGACGTCCTTCGCCAATTTCGTTGGCAGTTTCTCTCCAGTCAGCATAGCAGGAGATGGTGGAGACAATACCAAACTCTACTTGGGAGCAGCGAATACGGTCTATTACCCCACCAGTTCAATGACTATCAACTCATGCCGTGCCTACTTCCAGCTCAAAGGTATCTCGGCGGGGAACTTAGATGGCGAGGTCAACGCCTTCGTCCTCAACTTCGGCGACGAAACTACATCCATTGACCATTTACCATTGACCATTGACCATGAGGCTGACGCATGGTACGACCTGAGCGGTCGCAAGTTCAATGCCAAGCCGACGGCGAAGGGCATCTATATCCATAACGGCAAGAAGATGATTATCCAATAAAACACCCCTTTTCACTCCCCTCCCCCTTAAATGGGAGGGGAGTTTTTTTTTACTCCGTTATCCCGTTATCCCGAAATACCGATATACCGTTATTTTCTTAATTCTTAATTCTTAATTCTTAACTCTTAATAAAAAAATTTTCTTAATTCTTAATTCTTAACTCTTAATTAAAAAAATTTTCTTAATTCTTAATTCTTAACTCTTAATTAAAAATAGATTCTTAACTCTAAAGGATGAATCCTTGCATACGGAGAGCCTCCATCATGGTTTCCGACATGAATACATTGTCGCGTTTCGTGTAGCGCACATCGGTGAAGACCTGAGCGAGCGTTTGTTTGTTGTTCTCTGCGACGAAACGCTTGTTTTCGTCCAGACTCTCCTTGTATTCGTAGATGCTGTCGATGTCATACGGCGAGTAATCCGTATAGACATCGTGGTGAAGTATGCCATTGAGCGGCAACCGGTCGTTCTGCTCGGGCCATTCATCGGGATAGCCCACTGTGATGGTGGCCACGGGGAAGACGAGTTTAGGCAAGCGCAGGATGCGGATGATGTCCTTGGGCATATAGACAGTTGTGCCAAGATAACAGGTGCCGAGTCCTTCCTCCTCCGCCAGTGTGCAGAAGTTCTGCGTGAAGAGCAAGGCGTCGGACATGGCGTTGATGAACGAGAGGAAGTTGTCGTATCCTGGTTCAGCGTCTCGTTGCTCACACCACTTTGACACACGGTTGAAGTCGGCGCAGAAAGTAAGTACCACGGGTGCTGCCGTGACCATGGGCTGGTTGAAATGCGCCGGGGCGAGTTCGGCCTTGATTTTCGGGTCGGTGGTTGCCACCACACTGTATAGTTGCATATTGCCCATAGTGGGTGTCCGCATGGCCTCTTCCAGCAACCTGTTGAGCAAATCCTCGGGAATGGGTGTGGATTGGTATTTCCGTATCGAACGGCGGTCTTTGATTTTTGTCATACTGTATCTTTTTTGTTAAACATTTATTCTACTTTCTGAAGTAAAAAAGGGAGTAAAACTTTAAACTTTTACTTTTACAAAGTTATCAAACTATCAGTTAATGAACAAATTATAAGGTAGGAAAAAGTGGCGTGAAATCACTTTTTTGTCAACTTTTCCATCAAAAGTGATTTTCAAGCATCTGATTACATGGTACTTACGTTTTTCAATGGGAAATTTACATCTCAGAGCCGAATTTTGTTGTCGAAATATTTTGTCATATCGCCAAAGATATGTAGTTTTGCAAAGACGTTTGATTTCTTGAATTTGTTGAAGCCTTCTTCTTTCTTACACACAGTGGATGCGAAGCGTCGCGTCCTCATCAAAAGGCTGTCACTCCACAGCCATCATGCAGAGACAAAAAAGCAAAATCAGACCTAACAGCAAAAACCAAAAAGAGAGACAATGGAACCAAGACCCACTTACACCTACGAAGATGCTTTCCGCGCATCATTGGCATACTTCGGAGGTGATGAATTAGCCGCCCGTGTATGGGTGAACAAATACGCCATGAAGGACTCCTATGGCAACATCTACGAGCGTTCGCCAGAGGACATGCACTGGCGTCTGGCCAACGAGATAGCCCGTATCGAACAGAAATACCCCAACCCGATGTCAGCCCAGGAGTTGTTCGACCTGATGGACCACTTCCGCTACATTGTTCCCGCCGGTAGCCCCATGACTGGCATTGGCAACGACTTCCAAGTGGCGTCGCTGTCGAACTGCTTCGTGATTGGCCTGGACGGTGACGCCGACTCCTACGGTGCCATCATCCGCATTGACGAGGAGCAAGTACAGTTGATGAAACGCCGCGGTGGTGTGGGCCACGACCTGTCGCATATTCGTCCGAAAGGCACCCCCGTGAAAAACTCCGCCTTGACATCTACAGGCCTTGTACCCTTCATGGAGCGCTACTCCAACTCCACGCGTGAGGTGGCTCAGGACGGTCGGCGTGGTGCGCTGATGCTGTCAGTGAGCATCAAGCATCCCGACTCGGAGTCGTTCATCGACGCGAAGATGACCGAGGGCAAGGTGACGGGTGCGAATGTGTCGGTACGAATCGACGACGAGTTCATGAACGCCGCCATCAACAACCGCCCCTATATCCAGCAATTCCCGATTGACAGCGACGACCCGATGGTGGCAAAGGAAATCGACGCCTCCGCCTTGTGGAAGAAGATTGTCCACAACGCATGGAAGTCTGCCGAGCCCGGCGTGCTGTTCTGGGACACGATTCTCCGCGAGTCGGTACCCGACTGCTACGCTGACCTGGGCTACAGAACCATCTCCACCAACCCCTGCGGCGAGATACCCCTCTGCCCTTACGACTCCTGCCGACTTCTCGCCATCAACCTCTACTCCTACGTTGACAACCCCTTCACGAAGCAAGCCTCCTTCAACTGGGAGAAGTTCCGCGACCATGTGGGCAAGGCCCAGCGCATCATGGACGACATCATCGACCTTGAGTTGGAGAAAATCGAACTCATTCTGAAGAAAATCGACTCCGACCCCCAGAACGAGGAGGTGAAATGCGCCGAGCGCCATCTTTGGGAGAAGATTTACGACAAGAGCAGCAAAGGACGCCGCACAGGTGTGGGCATCACCGCCGAGGGCGACATGATAGCCGCCATGGGCTTGACCTACGGCACACCAGAGGCCACCTACTTCTCCACCGATGTGCACAAGAACGTGGCAGTGGAAGCCTACCGTTCCTCAGTGCGTATGGCCAAGGAACGAGGCGCTTTCGCCATCTTCGACGCGGAGCGTGAGAAGCTCAACCCCTTCATCAACCGTCTGAGAAGCGTCGCCCCCGACCTCTATGACGAGATGAAGCAGTACGGGCGCCGCAACATCGCCTGCCTGACCATCGCCCCGACGGGCACGACCAGCCTCATGACCCAGACCACCTCCGGCATAGAGCCGGTGTTCATGCCCGTCTATAAGCGCCGCCGCAAGGTCAACCCCAACGACACCAACGTCCATGTTGATTTCGTGGATGATACGGGCGACGCCTTCGAGGAATACCTGGTCTATCACCCCAAGTTCATCACCTGGATGACCATCAACGGCTACGACCCCAACCTCCGTTACAGCCAAGCCGAGATAGACGCCATCGTCCAGAAGTCGCCCTATTACAAAGCCACCGCCAACGATGTGGACTGGCTGGAGAAGGTGAGGATGCAGGGCGCCATCCAGAAATGGGTGGACCACAGCATCAGCGTGACCATCAACCTGCCCAACAACGTGAGCGAGGAGTTGGTGAACCAGCTCTACGTCGAGGCTTGGAAATGTGGTTGCAAGGGTTGCACTGTCTATCGCGACGGTTCCCGTTCCGGCGTGCTGATTTCGGCCAAGAAGAAGGATGACAAGAAGGACTGCAACTGCATGCCCGAGGTGGTGGAAGTGCGTCCGAAGAGCCTGGAGTGCGATGTGGTGCGTTTCCAGAACAACAAGGAGAAATGGGTGGCTTTCGTGGGCTTGCTCAACGGCTATCCCTACGAGATTTTCACCGGTGTGCTCGACGACGAGGACGGCATCGCCCTACCCAAGACGGTGTCGAAGGGCCACATCATCAAGAACATCGGCGAGGACGGCATCAAGCGTTATGACTTCCAGTTTGAGAACCGCCGTGGCTACAAGACGACCATCGAGGGTCTGTCGGAGAAGTTCAACAAGGAATACTGGAACTACGCCAAACTCATCAGCGGTGTGCTTCGCTACCGTATGCCGCTGCTGCATGTGCTGAAACTCGTCAGCACGCTCGACCTCGAGAGCGCGAGCATCAACACTTGGAAGACGGGTGTGGAGCGCGCGCTGAAGAAATACGTGACCGACGGCACCGAGGCCAAGGGTCAGAAGTGCCCTGTCTGCGGACATGAGTCGCTGGTCTATCAGGAAGGCTGCCTCATCTGCAAGCACTGCGGCAATTCTCGTTGCGGATAAACCGACAGCTTATGGAAAGCACCATCTTGCTCAACAACATCCGCTTCCACGCCTTTCACGGGGTGATGCCCCAGGAAAGGACCGTGGGAGCGGACTTCACTTTAAGCCTCAGGTTGGAAGCCGACGTTTGGGATGCCGTATGGACCGACGACTTGGATTCCACCATCAGTTACGCCGAAGTCTATACGGCGGTGTCCGATGAGATGAGCCGTCCCTCGGCGTTGTTGGAGCATGCGGCAGGTCGAATCATTCGCCGTCTGTTCGTAGACTTCCCTACCCTACGCACCGTCTGGCTTCGTCTGCTGAAAGACAACCCTCCCGTAGGTGCCGAATGCGGTGGAATGGGTGTGGAATTGGCCATCAGCAGGGAAGAAATTGCCGATAAATTATCTATTTAGCGTCCTTTCACGACTTTTTCGTGGTAAAGGATGGCTCTGTTTCACTTTTTTTTGTTATTTTTGCATTTGTGTTTGTTCATTGTGTGCTTTTTTCCAAGTTGATGCACACAGACAATCATCCGTTATTCATTTGACTCGACATAACTAAACTTTCATAAAACAATGAGTCCATTACAAACAAAGAAAATGACTAATTACCGTTGGGTGATATGCGCTATGCTGTTTTTCGCCACAACGGTGAACTATCTCGACCGTCAGGTCTTGTCGCTCACCTACCCGGGTACAGGTGGCATTCAGGAGGAATTTGGTTGGAGCGATGAGAACTACGGCACAATCACTTCCATTTTCTCCATCGTCTATGCCGTGTGCATGTTGTTCGCCGGCAAGTTCATCGACTGGATGGGTACGCGCAAGGGTTATCTGTGGAGCATCTTCATCTGGAGCACAGGCGCCGTGCTGCATGCCTTCTGCGGTATCGCCACCAGCGGTATCGTCTGTGGCGAGTGGTTCCAGGGTTTTGAGGGCGCTCTCGAGACGTTGCGTGCGTTCCGCGCCTCAGGTGCCGCCAATGCCGCGCTGTTGATTTCCACGACGAGTGTGTGGTTGTTCCTTGGTGCACGATGCTTGCTCGCGCTTGGTGAGGCAGGCAACTTCCCCGCCGCCATCAAGGTGACAGCCGAGTACTTCCCCAAGAAAGACCGTGCTTACGCCACCGCCATCTTCAACAGTGGTGCCAGTGTGGGTGCGCTGATTGCCCCGTTCACCATTCCTATCCTCGCCAAGTTCTTCGGTTGGGAAATGGCGTTCATCGTCATCGGTGCTTTGGGCTACATCTGGATGGCATTCTGGATTTTCCTCTACAAGAAGCCAGCCAACAATCCTCGTGTGAACGACGTGGAGCTCACCTACATCAACCAGGACGCTGAAACCGACGGCGACCCTAAGGACGCCAACGACGAAGGTCCTCAAATCAGTTTCCTGAAGTGCTTCACCTACCGTCAGACCTGGGAATTTATCGTGGGTAAGTTCATGACCGACGGTGTGTGGTGGTTCTTCCTGTTCTGGACTCCAGCCTACCTGAAGGCGCAGTTCGACATCAACCCCACCGACACGGAGGGTATGGTCTTGATTTTCGCGCTCTACCTCATCACGATGTTGAGTATTCTCGGAGGTAAGTTGCCTACGGTGTTCATCAACCAGGGCATGAATCCATACGCCGGTCGTATGCGCGCCATGCTCATCTTCGCCTTCTTCCCTCTGCTGGTACTCCTCGCACAGCCATTGGGTAAGTTCTCGCCTTGGTTGCCCATCATCATCATCGGTATCGCTGGCGCAGCCCATCAGAGTTGGTCGGCCAATATCTTCTCCACCATCGGTGACATGTTCCCCAAATCGGCCATCGCTACCATCACGGGTATCGGCGGTATGGCTGGTGGTATTGGTTCCTACTTCATCCAGCAGGGTGCTGGTAGCCTCTTCACTTACGCAGAGAAACAGGGTGAGGCATTCACCTTCGCTGGTTTCTCGGGCAAGCCAGCCGGCTACTTCATTATCTTCTGCATCTGCGCTGTGGCTTACTTGGTGGGTTGGATTATCATGAAGATTCTCGTTCCGAAGTACAAGCCCATCATCGTGGAATAAGGATGAGTGTTATCAACTAATCATCTACAGAACTGTTCACTCGGCTCAAGGAATAAACCTTGAGCCGAGTGCTTTATTATGCTTTCATTAGGTAACTTTCAATTACTAATCGCAAAATGATTAGGTTCAGCCCTTCATGGAGCGTACCAAACAAACGCTGCGGCCTCAATGAAGCCGCAGCGAAAGATAGAATATCACTTTTGTTAAGGATTCACTAATTTGCTCTGAACAGGACGGATAGGCAGGCCTGTGTTGCGCAGGCATGCGTTATCATCGAGTATGCCATCCTTGTAAAATTTGAACTCAAGGGCCAAATAATATGTGTTTTGGACTTCCTGGGACAACATGGACGTCCAGTAATAGCCCCACGTACCGACATCATAGAAGGTATCCTCACGGTTGCCCGCGGCGGGTAAGAAGATGCTATTGCCGTTGTTTTTTGCGGTGAACAACCAACCATTCACACCGTTTTGGGTGGTCCAGGTATTCGTGGTTTTTTCTACCAATTCGGTGAACTGTTCCCAGGTCGGCATCTGCCAGTCGGTTCCCAAGTTTGCGGTAGCAGCATCATATTCAGTTTTTCCGGCGATGTCAACACCGATGTCTGTGCAGGTGTCGTATGTGCCGTTGCTGTGGGTGTAGTTTACCCATGAATATTCATCCTTCACCTCCGTTTCTCCCCATGCGAAGTAGTCGCCGTAGTCCTCGGGAGCGGTGGCGCCCACGTTCATGTTGGCCCACTTGGTGCCGGAGGGCAGACCGAGGTCAACAGCCACGGGGCCTGCTGGAGTTTGGCTCTGATTGATGACCGCACGAACGGGTTGACCATAGTATGGGGCGTCATAACTTGTATTTTGTCCCATTATATAAAAC
>CACYEC010000112.1 GCA_902773225.1 uncultured Bacteroidales bacterium | reverse complement strand
GGTTATCTGCTCGACCATGACTGGTTGGAGGCCATCGTACAGTTGCCTACCGATTTGTTCTACAACACAGGCATTGCCACCTATGTTTGGATAGTGACCAAGAACAAGAGTGCGGAGCGTCAAGGCAAGGTGCAGTTGATTGATGCCAGCCAATGCTATGAGAAGCGTCGCAAACCACTCGGCAACAAGCGTGTGGAGATTTCCGACTTCTGCCGCGACCTCATCATGCAGGCTTATCACGGTTTCAACGACTTTGTTTATAAGGCGACCACGACGGATGGTGTGGAGTTGCAGGTGGAAAGCCGTGTGAAGGACAACGACGATTTCAAGTACCGCAAGATATTCATCGACCGGCCTTTGCGCCTGGTGTTCGAGAATCCTCAGATGCCCGACGAGAGCGTGAAAATCTCGGAAGCCGACCGCATGACGATGAAACTGTTTGTCGATGGCTATCGAGTATATTTCAACGGAGAGCGCATGATTGACCGTGATTTCTTCCAGAAAATCAAACAAAAGGCGGGATTGAAAGTGACCAAAGCACAGGTGAAGAAGATTCGTCAATACCTTGGCATAAAAGACGAGACGGTGGAAGAAGTGTATGATGATCCGTTCAACTTACGTGAACGCACATACGTCTGGGACACCGATTTGGCCGATTCGGAGATTATACCGTGGAAGGAGGACCAAGACGCTTATTTAGTCAAGAACGTGGCTCCCTACGCTCCCGACTACCATGTGGATGAGTCGAAGACTCGCATCGGCTACGAGATACCGTTCACGCGTGAGTTCTACCGCTATACGCCTCTGAAACCCAGCAGCGAAATCTTCCAGACCTTGAAGGACCTGGAGAAGAAAGAAAGTGAGATGATGGAGAAGTTGTTGCACTAATCCGAAATGACAATGGAAAGAGAATATAAAGACAGTGGCATAGAGTGGATTGGAAGGATACCTAAAGAATGGGAAGTGAAGAAACTAAAATTCATCGTTGATTCTCTTTCCAAAGGAAATGGCATCACAAAAGAAGAAGTTTTTGCAGATGGCGATACACCTTGTGTTCGGTATGGTGAAATTTATACTAAATATAATCATTCTTTCAACTATTGTGTTTCTGCAACGAATATTGCCATTCAAAAATCTCCTCATTATATCAATCACGGAGACATTCTTTGTGCGGGTACAGGTGAATCGGTAGAGGAAATTGGTAAAAATGTTGTTTATTTAGGAGAAACGTCTTGTTTGGCAGGAGGTGATATAATTGTCATCCGTCATCATCAGAATCCTTCTTTTTTGAGTTATGCATTGAATAGTAACTATGCTCAGGCACAAAAAAGTAAGGGAAAGGCGAAATTAAAGGTTGTTCATATTTCTGCATTTGAAATCGGTTCCATTCTTTTATTGCTTCCTCCTCTTCCTGAGCAACAGCGGATTGCCTCCTACTTGGATAAGAAGTGTGGTGAGATTGATGGTTTGATTGAATTGCAGGAGCAAATGATTGCACAGTTGACGGACTATAAGCAGTCTGTCATCACCGATGCTGTCACCAAAGGACTCAATCCCGACGCTGAACTCGTCCCCTCCGGAATCGACTGGATTGGAGATTTGCCCAAAGGATGGAGTACATGCCGCATTAAAGATATAGTAAATTTACAAAGTGGAACGAACCTTACCACCATGGAAATCTCCGACAAAGGACCATATCCAGTTTATGGAGGAAACGGTTTTAGGGGGTATTACGAAGAATATTCAAATGATGGGGATTTCATCCTTATAGGGAGACAAGGTGCATTGTGCGGTAACATCAATTATGCAAGTGGAAAGTTTTGGGCAACAGAACATGCTGTGGTTTGCTATCGTAAAAGAGAATTTGCCCAAAAGTGGTTAGGCGAACTACTACGTGTGATGAATTTAGGTCAGTATTCATTATCTGCTGCCCAGCCTGGTTTATCTGTCGAAAGAATTGAAAATTTAAGAATTCCTCTTCCTCCCCTCTCCGAGCAACAAGCCATTGCCTCCTACCTCGATACCAAATGTTCCGAAATAAACACGTTAATTGCCTTAAAGCAACAGAAAATCGAGACACTAAAGTCATACAAGAAGAGTGTTATCTTCGAAGCAGTGACAGGAAAAACAACCATAGCATAAATCCGAATAAGATATGAACGAGCAAGACCTGAAGGAGAGAAACTTTGAAGCCGACATCGAGCAATGGCTGCTGACTGAAGGCGGCTACACCAAAGGCAACCAGAAAAACTACGACAAGGAACGTGCTATTGACTTGAACACGCTCACGGAGTTTCTTGCCCTGACACAAGAAAAACATTGGGACAGGTATGTTCGCAAGTATGGCGACAATGCGGAAAACCGATTGTACCAAGTGTTCCAGGAGAATGTCACGCGCTATGGACTCGTCTGGGTGCTGCGCAACGGCATCGATGACTTGGGCATCAAACTGAAAATGTGCTATTTCCGTCCTGCATCGGAACTGAACGAAGAACTGATGCAGAAATACCGTCAAAACATCCTTCAGGTTACTCGGCAGTTTGCCTATAGCACCCAGAACAAGAACACCATCGATATGGTGCTCTCTCTGAACGGCATACCCGTCGTGGCTCTGGAACTGAAAAACCAACTGACGGGGCAGAACGTGGAAAACTCCCGACGACAATGGAAAGAAGACCGTGACCCTGCCGAACTGCTGTTCCACTTCAACACCCGCATCCTCGCTTACTTTGGTGTTGACCTCTACGAGGCCATCATGGCTACGGAACTGAAAAAGGACAAGACCTACTTCATGCCCTTCAACCAAGGAAGCGGTGGTGCTGGTAACGTTGGTGGCGCTGGTAATCCCGAATGCGAAGATTCGGACGACTACGCCACCTCATACCTTTGGAAACGAGTGTTGAACCGTGAAATGCTCCTGAGCATCTTGCAGCGTTACATCTCTCGTCAGGAGGAGGAGAGAATCAAACTTGTCCGTGACAAACACGGAAAAATAAAGGAGAAGAAAGAAACGTCGGTGAAAGTGATTTTCCCTCGCTACCACCAGTTGGACGTGGTGGAAAAACTGATAGCCGACACAGAGGTGAAAGGGAGCGGTCAGAACTACCTCATCCAGCATTCGGCTGGCAGTGGCAAGTCGAACTCCATCGCCTGGCTGACCTATCGGTTGGCGTCTCTGCACGATGCCATGCAGAAGAGCGTCTTCGATGCGGTGTTCGTCATCACGGACCGACGTGTCCTCAACGCTCAGTTGCAGACCACCATCCTCGGGTTCGACCATATCGAAGGACAGATTGAGACCATCACCGACAAAGACCCTTCTACCAAATTACGTGATGTCATCAATGAGGGTGCCGCGCGAATCGTCATCTGTACGCTCCACCGTTTCCCCGTCATTTATCAGGAGGTGACCTCGAGAAGCGGCAAACGCTATGCCATCATTGTCGATGAAGCGCACAGCAGCCAGAGCGGAAAGAGCGCGGAGAAGGTGAAAACGGCTTTGGCTGATACGGATGAAGCGCTGCGCGAGATGGCGGAACTGGAAGAGAAGACGGAGGATGAACTGGAGAAAGAACGTGATGCGATGATGGAGGACTTGTTGGCGCAAGGCAAGCACAACAACCTATCCTTCTATGCGTTTACGGCAACACCAAAACCGAAGACGCTCCAAACGTTCGGTGTCATGGTAGAGAAAGGAAAGACAACGGAAGAGGACAAGTACCGACCATTCCACATCTACTCGATGCTCCAGGCGATTGAGGAGGGTTTCATCAAGGATGTGCTGCTGCAATACACGCCTTATAGCGTGACTTACGAGATTGAGAAGCGTATCGAGAACGACCCGACTTACGAGGAAACGCCAGCCACAAAAGCCGTCAAGGCTTATCACGACAACCACCAGCATGTCATCAGCCAGAAGACGGAAATCATCGTGGAGAAGTTCCGGCAAATCACCTTGAACGCCATGAGGGGACAAGCCAAGGCTATGGTGGTGACTTCGAGCCGTGCCCATGCCTTGCGCTACTTCATGCAAATCAAGAACTATTGTTTGGAAAAAGGCTACTCGGATGTCCATCCGATGGTGGCTTTCTCGGGCAAGGTGCAGTATGGCGACACGGAATACACGGAGTCTCAGTTGAACAGCAATGAAGACCTGCATATCAGCGAGGAACGGTTGCCGCTCTACTTCGCCAGCGACATGTACAACATGCTGGTGGTGGCCGACAAATACCAGACGGGCTTCGACGAGCCGTTGCTCCACACGATGTTTGTCGATAAGAAACTGAAGAATGTCAAGGCGGTGCAGACGCTGAGC
>CACYEC010000111.1 GCA_902773225.1 uncultured Bacteroidales bacterium | reverse complement strand
GGGTTCTTCGCCCTGGCGATGATCTTATCACAGTACCAAACGAGAAAGTCGTCCTCTTTCTGGTTCTGTATTTCAGCGAAACTCTTGAAATACGAATCCGGATCATTCTTCTCGCCATCATTCGTCAGAGGTATCTCCTTGACGCTGACATTGATGCCAAGGTTCCATGCCTTCACGCCGTTTTCAATAACGGCCAGAATGCCTGTACCATAAAGGTTGCCATTCTTTGGTGGGTCAGCGTCAGGAATGAAGCAGATGTTGTCACAATAACTTTTCAAAGTTTCCAGTTGGCGGTCTGTCCAGGCACTGCCCAGACTCGCCACAGCATTGGTGGCTCCCAACATCTGAAGCTTAAGAACATCAGGCGCACCCTCGACAACAAGAAACCTATTCGTGTGGACGAAGTTGTTCTTTGCAATGTCCAATCCAAAAATCGAAGAATCCTTCTTATAAATAAGAGTGTTCTTGTTGTTGAGATATTTCGACACTTCCGTGTTACGGATGGCTCTTGCCGTAAAGGCAATAACCCGTCCGTAGCGGTCACGAATAGGTATCGTGACACGCTCACGGAAAAAGTCGTAATATCCACGTTCACCTTTGCCTACCATACCCATCTCAAACAGCATCTCAGTTGAGATGTAATGAGAGCGAGCGAAGGATATCAGGCTATCGGATGCCTTGTAGGCATAACCGATGCCTGTGCGCTCAATGAAGTCCTGACTCCAGCGCCCCTTCGCATATCGATAGGCAAAGGCGGCTTCTTCTGAAGTGGAACGTAAGTTCTCAACAAAGTAATCATTGATGAGCTTCATCGCTGCATACATCGATTCACGCTTAGCCTGAAGCGTGCGCTCTTCATCAGTCATCTCTTTATCGACATCAGAGATATCGATATTGGCTCGCTTTGCAAGCCATTTAATGGCATCGGGATAGGACATCCCTTCCTTCGCCATCATGAACGAGATGGCATTGCCACTCGCCTTGCAGCCAAAACAATGATATCTCCCCTCACCGGGATATATCATCATGCTGGGCGTTTTCTCTCCATGAAGAGGACAACAGCACTTCAAGCGTGAGCCAGATTTGATAAGGCTGGTATAACTGCCAATAAGGTCCTCGAGTCTCGTTGCGTCGAGAACTCGTTCTATGTCTTTGTCCTGGATCATGATAGAGCAATGTCAAATTGTGGTTGACGATAGCGGTTGATAAAACAGCGTCCTTCATTGTCCCACTCTGCACGCTTCTCTTTCAGAGAGTCATTTCGGTTGAAGACCAAAATGCCTCGTGCACGTTCGACCAATAAAGGATGAGTCCTTGAATAAATCACTTCAATAAGGATTATATTCAAGTCCTTGATTTTTTCTTCCCATGTGGAAACAGAATAATAATTCTTATCCTTGCTCATGTTTGTCACCATATTTATTAAACGCTTCTTGGAATATCTTCAATTCCCATGGGCTGAGATTGGCAGAATTCAAGTGAAGATAAAAGGTAGCTTCAGAAATACCAGAATTAGAACAAACGAAGGTTCGTATGTTCTTCTTCTGTTTTTTGTCTAAATTAGAATAGAGGTTCAATATTTTCATACTTGAAAATTTTTACATTCTAAAAATAAGAGTATATTTGTAGCGAAATTGCGTGCAAATATACTTGAATATTTTCAAAGTTGAATATCTTCAAAGTGATTTTAACTACTTTTAACGTGACTAAATATGTATAATGGTATCATCATCAAAGAACTGCTCGAAGAGCAAGGGAAATCCCATGCGGAATTCCTAGAATACATGGGTGTAAACCCGAAATGTAACAGCATCACATCCTTCATGAATGGCAACCCGTCTGCGGCTCGCTTAGAAAGAATAGCGGATTTCTTCGGTATTACTATTGATTCGCTTTTTTCAAGGGAAAGCGAAGATAATCAAGAGATTAACAATAGTGGCGCACCGCTGATTCAAAACAATAACAGTGGTACCAGATATAAGGTTATATCTACAATAAACTTGAAAAATGACATCAAGCATCTACAAGAAAAGGTGGCGATGCTGGAGCAGAGGTTGAAGGACAAAGAAAGCATCATCAAGGACAAAGAAACCATCATTAGTCAGCTCAGAAAGATGATGTGAAAAAGGATTTTAAGTAATTTTAACGCAAATAAAATTACCACAAAATCCGAACGTCGACAAAAGGCAGATTATGCGCCATTCTTGCGCCACTTTATATCAGAAAATAGGGGGTATCTGAAAAATCAGATATTGAAAATCAGCAAGTTACAAAAGAGAAATGTGGGTTTTATAATCCCTCACTTTCCGCACTTATGCCCCTAAATGCCATATATCCAAGCATTTAGGGGTATTATAATAGAGAAGTTGCGCCAAATATGCGCCAGTTTGTAACCTGCATTTTTCATCCCTCTTGAAAAACCCAAGAGCGAAAAATGTAAAAAAAATGTGTGCATCAGCAAACAAAATCATCGGTTTCACAATCCCGATGTTTCACCCCGGGAAGAGAAGTTATGTTGCCTTCTCGGCGCTGGACCCAGCCGAAGGAGTGATGAAACGAGTTCGTTATTACGTCAGCAACAATGTCAGCGAAAAGGAACAAATCAAGCGTGCCCAGCTGCTCATGAAAGAGCTGCTTGCCAAGCTCAGCGCTGGGTGGAACCCATTCGCCAACCCTGAAACAAACAGAGGATATCATCTTATTAAAGATGTGATGGAAAACTACGTGAAGTACATCGAGAAAAGCCTCAGAAAAAAGTCGTACGAAAACTACAAGTCTCGAGTGAAAGTTATGAAGGAATACATAGAAAGCACAAGTATTCCGATTCGTTGTGTATATCAAATCGATGAAGCATTCATGAATGACTTCCTCGATTGGCTCGTCCTCGACAGGGAAGTATCGCCCAGAACTAGAAACAACTACCGACTCTGGCTGTCCTCATTCGCCGACTACCTTGTCAAGCGAAAGTATATCGCAACAAATCCAGTACCGAACATCGACAACATGAAAGAGGATAAGAAGCGAAGACAACCGCTGACAAAAGAGATGCTCGAAAGATTGTCGGCAATCACGAAAGAAGAGGATCCATATTTCCATCTCGCATGCATGATGATGTATTACACCTTCATACGACCCACTGAGATGTCATATATAAAGATAGGGGATATCTCAATCAAAGAACAGACCATTAAAGTGTCAGCAGAGCATTCGAAAAACAAGAAAGATGGATATGTGGCGCTACATGACGCGCTCATCAAGGAGATGATTGCGCTCGGCACGTTCAATTGCCCATCTAATTATTACCTGTTCAGCAAAAAATTCCGTCCATCAGAAAGGAGAGCAGGAGCAGACCAATACAATAAAACGTTTGCCAAGTTCAGAAAGAAACTGAAATGGAAATCTGAATATGTGTTCTACTCCTTGAAAGACTCAGGTATCCGAGACCTTGCCAACGCTGAGGGAATAGTCATCGCCAGGGACCAGGCGAGACATTCCGATATATCTGTGACAAACCGATATCTTGAAGGCAAAGAAAAAGTCCACGAAGAAGCGAAGCATTTCAAGGGAGAGTTATGAAATCCTGTAGAACTCGCCCTTAAGCAGCTCACTCATGCCACGTTCGGAGAACGTCGCAGTGATCTTCTCACAAAAGTATTTCTTGCCAGATATGAAGAAAATGCTTCTAACATCAGGGATCGATGAAGAGAGAAACGAAAAATGATACTTCGTACCGAAGGCTATCTCGGGAGCGAAATGATGGTCGATGGTTCCACCTTCAAGCTTCATGCTGAAACCATCGGTGACAATAGTCCAGCCACCGTTGATAAACTTACGAGAGACTTTTGGATGGGGCATGTTGTGACGGCTAAAAACACCGTCCCAAAAGCCAAGATAAAGGTTGCTGAAATATTCCTTTCCTTCCTGTTCTCCAGCATCCAAGATGGAATAAGGATAGCTTTGGAAAACAGTAGGAGTCTGGCCATCCATATAAGTATGTGGATTGTCTTGTGCAAGAGATTGCTTCCTCCAATCCATACCACGCATGGCAATGAAATCAAGATTGTCGCCCTTGTCGCCAACTTCCAAAAACAAGCAGGCGTGTCCATCCACATCATCAAGCCATGCAGGGATGAGGTGAAGCTCTTTGCTGTTGCTGGAATCTTCAGCAAAGACGAAAGGAGAAAATTCGTTAATCTTCAGCAAGCGACAGAAAAACCAATAGCGCATCCTGCCACCAACTTCGCCTGCCTCTTCCAAGGAGTGCGCATAAACAAGGTAATAGTCATCGTTCTCGACATCGTGAAGAATGCGGTTGCCGTTATGAAAGGTATAATAACCAGTACGCTGATGGTCCAAATTGTCAGTCCGAAGTAAATTGAGATTGTCATAATCAACGATAATCTGTTTCATGGAGTCAAT
>CACYEC010000110.1 GCA_902773225.1 uncultured Bacteroidales bacterium | reverse complement strand
GAAAAATATTGTTCGCAAAATTGACGAGAGCTGGCCGCGAACGCCATGACTGCAAGAGTTGGTCGGTGCCAAGCATGTCTTCTCCCTGTTCGGGAATGGGGGTGCCGTCCTCCAAAAATTTAAACTTGCTTAAGATTTCAGTAATAAAACGTGAATCGGACCCACGGAAACTATAGATGGCTTGCTTAGGGTCGCCTACCCATACTGAATGTCCCCCGTTTGTGGCTATCAGTTCGGATATGCGGTTGAAGATTTTCAACTGAATGGGGTTGGAATCCTGAAACTCGTCAACCATGAGTAGACGGAAATTGCTCGCAATGTCGTCCTGAACTTCCTTGTACTTCTCTTCCGTGAGCATACTCAGGAATATCTTCTCCATGTCGTCGAACGAGATGACATGGTTCTCCTTTTTGTATTGGGCCAGTGCTTTGCGCCATCGCAAGGCAAGGGAGAAAATGGTCTTGACATATTCTTCGATTATGGGCAGAAAGTCTTGGGATACGAATGCCTGCTGATAGGCATTCATAGCATTTTGGTACTCCTTGCTTTCGTAGAAACCGTCGTTTGTGTCACCAACTGTGTCTTCGAGGCACTCTTTCATCCCCTTTGTTCTAATGTCTGAGATTATTTTTACCTCGTATGCTTTGTTGATGGCATCTGACATCCTTTTTGCTTTGTCAGCCGACCTTCCAGTCAAAATCCCCTCACACCTTTTTTTCAACAAGGGCAGATACTTATTGATAGCCTCCATGGCTTTGCTTATAGGCATTCCCCAGAACACCTCTTTGGCCACCTCCATCGACTTCGTGATGCTCTCTTCCACAGACTCGATGTCGTAATACTCCATCTTGTCTACGATATTCTTAAGCTCAGGAAGCCAGAAAAGATGATATGGTTTACCTTTATCCTGGATGTCGAAGGCTTCGCGGAAATTGCGGAACACTTCGCGGTCCTTATCAGTCACGATGTCACTGATGGACTGACTCATGTAGAAGTCCTGGTTTTGGTCCGACATGGGTTGCAGGTCGGCGCCATATTCCAGCAGATACCAGTATTTGCGTATGAAACGGAAACTAATGGCATGAACAGTTCCGATGAAGGCATTGTCGAGTTGTGTGGCACTCTTAATGCGTATGCTTGTCTCCACGGCGTTTTCCTTTTCGTCTTTGGCATTCAGGATCTCCTGACGAGCCTTTTCGCGGAACTCGGCTGCAGCTAGTTCTGTGTATGTAGTCAGTATGACCTGTGAGGGGTCAAGTCCTTCTTGTGTCAACTTCCGTGCCAAGTCGGTTGTCAGTCTGTATGTCTTGCCAGATCCGGCTCCGGCGTTGATGAATGTTATGTTTTTCATTACTTCAGCCTCCCTTTCATTAATGGATATGTGGTTGTTTTATCTTCTTTGTCTCCCTCGAAGCTCAACTTGGTTTGGAATCGAGATTCGGGCTCATTTGTGAATACCTTATTCGACTCTTTTTTGATATATTCTGTACTATATGGTCTTTCTGGTTCCTTCTTTGTTGGGCCACCTGTTATTTTCTGTTTGCCTACAAGCAGTAATTTCACTCCATTGAGGTATGCTTTAGCGTATGGCAGGCCTTTTATGTCCATTTCCTCTCCTTCTTCAATCGTTCCTTCACCAATCTCCTCCATTCTCAGTGCGAAGGAGTTCTGTATCTTGTCAAACAGTTCCTTCGCATCTTCAGGTTCATCAATGTGTTTTATGATGGTTCTGCCCTCCTCATCCTTTAGGGTGTCGAAGGCTGAAGTCTGCAACTGACACTTGGGCATCAGGTAGTAGCCTACTGCACTCACACTCTTGCCTTCCTTTTCCAGTTCCTTTCGATAGAGTTCCAACTGTATGGATGTCCCTTCGGCAATCTTATCACCATAGAAATTCGAGTAACTCCACTTGAAATCAAAGATTACGGTCTCTCCATTACTGTCCTTGAGTACCATATCAATGCGAGCATCGAAATCTCCGATTTTATCAAGAGGCTTTTCGAACTTCAACTCGCATCCCACGGGTGTGAGTCCTTTCTCTCTCATGATAACTATTAGGGTCTCTATGCTTCGCTTGAGCAAGTAGCGAAAGTTCTTGTATTCTACTTCATTCTCCTTGAGCAACAGTGACAGGCCTGTGGCGTGGATGGCATTTTCCAGTCGCCGGTCATATTCCTCGTTTAGGAGTTTCTTCATCTCGTCCAGAACTTTCTCTCTCTCCATATCTGCCACGGAATCCACTAATGAAGCGATGAAACTGTGCGCCACAAGTCCCGTGATGTTTTTCAGGCTTCTGAGTTCTTTCTCTGTCGAGTTCCCCAGTTTGGCCACATATTGCACCACATAGTCAAAGGGATAGTTGATGAGGGTGTCCAGACTAGTGTTGCTCTCTTTGCGTCTTGCATAGTCTATCTCACCGAGGTCGTATTGCAGTTGGGGCTCCGATTTGTGTATGTCTTTGGCTTCAGTCAGTCCTGGGTCTACTTTTTTCTCTTTGGTCTCCAACTGCTCACCTCGTTGCATCTGAAGTTCTGCGACGATGGGGTGCATTGCCATTTTCTGGTTGTGGTGATAGTCGGCTGTCACAAGCGTGATTTCGCCACTTATCTTCGCAAGTGTGCCTATCATCTCCTTTCGGTTCAGTTCCAATGTGTCTTGCAGACGTGGAACGAGGACGTTTTCTTGCTTGTTGAGCCATTCGCGTTCGGCAGTGCTGAGGAATTCATACGGGTCGACGGTCTCGTCAGCCCCACAACAGTCGAGCCATAGCAGTTTCTTGGGTGTGTCGAGCAGTTGGGTATAGCTGTCAACGATTCTCAGAGTCCCCACTTGGGCGCGGGCCTGTGTGATGGCCATGGGTTTGTATATGGTTCGTACACTTTTCTCCAGATCTTGGTACGCAATGTCGCTCATTCCGATCAAAGCGTTGGATAATTGCTTAAAATAGGAAACCACGGTCCCCATTTGCAACTTCAGCAACTCGTTTTCCCCTATGTTGCTATTGGCATATGCTGAGGCCCATTGGTTGATGGTTCCAATATATTCTCTTAGCGTCTTTGTCGGAATCTTTTCTCCTCTCTTGATATTTGGGTCGGTAATGTATTTCAGCGAAGAGGCTTTCGAAGCGCGTTTCGTTTTAGTGTCCCCCTTGTTTTCTTCTGTCGCATCCTCGCTTCCTTCCGTTTCCTCATTTATGTAGTCATAGATGGCCAATTCCCACTTCGAGCTGATTTTCTCCCTTTTAAGTGTTTTCGCTTTCTCCTCATCTATTTTTTCCCAATCAATTGTGCCAAAACCACCATCCTGCACCAGAATGTTGGCAAGTTTCGACCGCAGGCGTCTGGGCACGGGGCCTACGGGCAGTTGAAGGTAGGCCAGTATGTTCTCGATGTTCAGGGGACGCGAGAAGACAGCCATTGCAAGTTTGAACAATTGAAGAGAGAATGGGTTCGACTCCTTTATTGTCGCGTTGACCAATGGCTTGTCCCATGCCACAAGGGCGTGGTTGAGCGATACGTTGTCGCGGTTGACGATAGCCGTGTCTGTGTCGTAATCATTGGCTTGGGAAGCCAGTTGGCGATAAGCGTCTGCAAGGTCGGTGTAATGTTCCACTTTCACTTTCAACCCATCAGGAATGCTCACGTTTTCCTCATACTTGACAAAGTTGGCCCCACACTTTTCCAGTACCTTCTGGATGAGCAGTGGCAATTGTTCCTTGGCACATCGGCACTCGATACCTTCCTCTGCAGCGGTCTTTAGGCTTTCCAACCGTGAGAGTTCCAACCAACGGTCGGCACTGCCCTTTTCCTGAGACTTCCACGAACCTTCTATTTGGCTCAGTAGTTTCAGTTTTGGAGTCGTCTCGTTACCTTCCATGTCAGGAGTCCATCCTGTCATGATCAGTTTGTCACGCCATTCCATCAGGCATTTTGCCACGCCGAGTTCGTCATTCACGAATGATTCCTCAATCATGCTACCTTTGGCAAATTTCCTCACATGGTTTAGGTACAAGGTGGCTCGCTCTCCTTCAGAGGGATAAAGACCGCTGAGGCCGTTGTGCAGTTCCAAGTGTTCCAATAGGCCTGCCATGCCAACAACCTTGGTACCCAGCACTTTGGCACAACTGTCTGTTGGGGCAGTGTAATAGCCATTGTCAAACGATGGGTGAAAGATGATATTCATAAAAGTCAGTTTTATAACTAGATTTAAGATTTTTGTGTAAATTCACTTGCAAATATAG
>CACYEC010000109.1 GCA_902773225.1 uncultured Bacteroidales bacterium | reverse complement strand
CCGCCATACTGCTCGAAATCCATGCGGGGACGGTGGTTGTCGCTGCGGCTGTACTGGGCGGCCACTGTGGAACTGAAGCGTCCGCTGCGAACCTGGTTGCTGGCCTCGCTCTGGAAGGTGCCGTAAGAACCACCACCGAGGTTGATGTGGGTCTTCACACCGTCTTCTTTCATACCGCGTGTCACGATGTTGATGACACCACCCATGGCATTGCTGCCGTAAAGCACCGAGGCGGGACCACGAAGCACTTCCACGCGCTCTGTCATCATCGTCTGGTAACTGTCGCTGATGGGGTGGCCGTAAATGCCCTGATACTGGGGGTGACCGTCAATCAGCACCATCACCTGACCTGCTCCGCCAGATATACCGCGAAGGGTGATACCCCCTGCTGCACCGCCCGACACACCGTAACCCATCACACCACGGGATGTGACGAATAGGCCTGGCACTTGCTCGGTCAGAGTGGGGAGGACACTGATTTGCTGTTGTTCGGTCAGTGCTTCACGATTGACCACCGTGACCGTCATGGGCAGGTGTCGGATGTCGGTTTGGGAACGGGTGCCTGTCACCACCACATTGTCCAGCCTGACGGTTGTGGTGTCGGTCTGGGCGTGAAGGACCATCGGCAGCCACAGCAGCAAAATGGGAAATACCTTTTTTCTTGTCATTGTAGAATAGTTTGCCTTGTTATAAATGTGTTCTTTCTTCTTTTTGTTTATCAACACATTCTTTAATTCTCAAATTCGGGATAAAAGAATCTTATTTGTCAATCGAGATAAGTTTGTACTTTCGGGTACCAAAACCAATCGCCTCTGCATGCTCTATCGTGTGGATGCCATGCTGGCGGTTGATGCGCTCCATCAGCGGACGGTTGTCATCGCCCTCACTCGGTGTCATGCCGAAGACAATATCCACGCAGGCCTGGTCGAGAGCCACAGGGTCGAGCGAAGCCAGAATGCCGTAGTCTTTCACTTTAACGGCCTCTGGCTGGTCCACACAGTCGCAATCCACCGACATGTTGTTCATCACACTGATGTAGATGATTTTCTTACCGAAGACATCGGCAACGCCCTGTGCGGCTGCAGCCATCGACTCTAAGAAACCGTCTTGGTTATCTACCATGTTCCACATACCCTCAACCACTTCTTTTCTGCCGGCTGTGTGGATGTTGGCCTTGCCGTTGGCAGAGGCAACACCTATGCTCTGGTTCTTGATCACACCGCCGAAACCACCCATGGGATGGCCTTTGAAGTGAGCGAGGTTAATCATGAAGTCGTAGTTCTTCAGGTGCGTGCCAACAATGTCGTACTTGATCCAGCGGGTGTCGCGAACTGGTATCTTGTATTCGCCTTCCTCGTCCATCAAATCAACCTTCGCAATGGCGTCGTAGCCATGCTTGTGAATCACTTGACGGTGGCTTTCAAAGGTGCCACGAGCGCCTCCGTAGGCCGTGTTGCATTCCACAAGAGTGCCGTTCACCAAATCCACCAGAGGTTTGATGAGCTGAGGATTCAGACTGTTAGGGTTGTTCTCCTCGCCTGTGGAGATTTTAACGGCAACCTTGCCTTTGGCCTTGCGGCCTAATGCCTTGTAAATCTTAATCAGTGACTCTGAGGAGATATCGCGAGTCACATACACTTTTGCTGGCTTCTGCGAGTAAGTCGACAAAGCCGAACACATCATGACTAAAGTCAGAACAATAAGCTTTTTCATAATTTGGTATAGTTGTAGAATTTATTAGCAATATGAATGTCTATATCTGCATATTATAAAACATGCAAAATTAAGCATTTTTACCGATATCTTACCGTCAATCACTTACAAATATTCATAGAATACAGAAAATATCCTATGAATTCCTAAAACCACGGACACTTCAAGAATTTGTTTGTTTATTTGTGAACATGAGATTCTTTTATTACTTTTGCATACAATTTATAGTAGTTATTTGTCTGAGTAAAAAAACTACGATTTGCTACATCATAGAATTGTCAGACCATTACAAATGATGATAACCATACCTATGAACAAGAGAAGCATATTCACTCTTCTGCTTGCCCTCTTTATGATGGCAGGACAGGCACAGGTGCAACCGACTACGGAGCTTTTGGGCTCGTGGTCGGGCAAACTCGATTTGGGTGTCGCTCAACTGACACTGGTCCTCCATCTGGAACAGGCCGACGGATATGTCGTCGTGACACTCGACAGCCCTGACCAAGGCGCCAAAGGCATCGGGGCATACAAGGAGTTTCTCAGTGACGACTCGTTGGCTGTTAAGGTCGAACACCTCAATATGACCTATCGAGCACGGCTGAAGGACGGCAAACTCGATGGAACCTTCTCGCAGAACGGACTCTCCATACCCCTTGTGATGAGCAGAGGGGTGCCTGAGGTGAAACGTCCCCAACATCCCCTACCGCCTTATCCTTACGAAACCGAAGAGGTGACCTTCCGTAACGAGACCGATGGCGCTACCTTGGCGGGTACGCTGACATGGCCCGTGGGGTACGAAAAACACTCGAAGAGGAAACCTGTTGTCGTGCTGCTCGTTTCGGGAAGCGGACAACAGAACCGCGACGAGGAACTGATGGAACACAAACCTTTCCTCGTCATCGCCGATTACCTCGCGCGTCAGGGTATAGCAACATTGCGCTACGATGACCGTGCCACGGGTGAATCCGTCGGAGGAGAAGTGCGGAATGCAACGACCGAGGACTTCATGCGTGACGCACTGGCTGGACTGGAATTCTTGCGAGGCAGGAAATCGTTCGCCAAGGTCGGACTGCTCGGACATAGCGAGGGTGGGGCTATCGCATTCATGCTCGGGGCACGCAAAAAGACCGACTTCATCATTTCCCTCGCAGGACCAGGGGTGAAGGGCGATACCTTGTTGACGGCACAGAACAACCGCATACTTGCTCTGTCGGGAGCGCCCGCTGATATGACCGTCGAGAAGTATCGCCAACTTCCAGCAGCAAAGGCTATGCCATGGCTGGAGTGGTTCAACGACTACGACCCCTCTGACGACATCGCAGGGACACGCTGTCCCGTCTTTGCCCTTAACGGTGACGCTGACGTACAAGTTATTTCATCCCTGAACCTCACCGCCATCCGTCAGTTGTTGCCTCACTCAAAGAAGAACCTCGTCAAGGAATATCCCGGACTCAACCACCTCTTCCAGCACTGCACCACAGGTCTCGTCACCGAGTACGGTTCGATAGAGGAAACCATATCGCCCGAGGTGCTCAGCGACATCGCGACTTGGATTAATGGGTTGTAGGAAACGTGATTTTTCCGACTAATATTATTGTCTGTTCTACTCCGAGCAGAATAGCACTTACCGCCGATGCCCCTCTGACATTTCGAAATGTCAGAGGGGCATCGGCGGTTATAAATGGCTCGTCTCCTAATGTTATCTTTTGTTTAATCACACTTCCCGCCCATCGTGAACAAGCAAGCGGGAAGGATACGTTATAGAAACAATATGTGAGATTTATTCAAGTTCTAATGGCTCATAAGGATAGGTCTTCGTGATGATGTTACCTTCCATATCTTTAATTCCCAAGGTTCTTCCGGGGCATTCGTTGACTTTCCGCTCAAATTTCAGCACCGTCTCACGCTTGATGGGGCGGCGACGGGAGTATTTGGCTCTGACCATAGGCTGGTGAACGCGCTCGACGTTAGTACACTCGAAGGTGTATAGGTGGTCGGTGTCATAGACCTTGACGATGAGTCCGGGCAGACCGCCGAACTTCCACGGGCCGAACTTCACGGGAACTTCTGGCGTGAACCAAGCCTCGAAGTCTCGGCCATGGAAACGACATGTGGCTTTCTGACAATGGTAGCCACTGATGGTGGCGGTGTCCTGCGTGAGCGTCCACTGCTGGTCGGGGTAAGGCTCGTCATAGTATCCCTCGTATTCCTCCAGCCGCTCACGGTTATACGTCCTTATCTTTCTGTTTTCCGCTATCAGTACATGGTACTGCAGTTCGTTCCAGTTGCCATGTCCATTGCGTCCGCGAGGGAGCAGATTGCTTGAATAGCGGCCAGATCGGTTTGTTCGGTTATCGACGGTACTAAGCGAGTCCGATTCCCACACGAAGTAGCTGTAGTACTTGTTGCTGTGGCGGCCAATCTCAAGTATTTGCCAGTCAATATAGGTATTTTCATCCTGTATGTCGAGGGCATTCAGGGCGTACCATATGCGGACTGTGGCTGTATCGATGGTCACATATTTGTCGATGTTCGAGAAAGCAATGTAGGCAATCTTGCTTTGCTTCTGCTGTGCACTTGCCACGACGCATAGGACCGTGAGGGAGAGAATGATGGTGATGATTTTCTTATTCATAATGCTTTATGAGTTTTACAATAATTTGAACCTTACGGTGAGGATAGCATTTCGGGGACGCAGTTGCGACGTCTGGGTGTAGATGTCGAGAGCGTTGTAGGAAACGCGAGTGTACTGCCGTTGGTCGAAGAGGTTGTTGAGTTGCAGTTCGAGGTCGATGTGCTTCAGTTTCAGTTTGGCGGTGGCATCGCCGAACCAAGCGTGGCGCTTATCGGTAGTCAGGTTATTGTAGTTGTCCTCCACTGTGGCAGCGAGGGTGAGTTGTTTGGTCACATAGACATTCACTTTTAGTCGCTGGGTGGCCGAACGCACAGTTTGGGCGAGGTTGTTATTGGAGCCGTTGGTCTGGCTGATATTCCATGAGTAGCCGCTGCTCAGTACGAAGTTGAGCCATGGCAGGGGCGTGATGGTGCCGCCAGCGCCGAAGCTGATGGAGCGCGAATGGAAAGGATAGACCGTGCCGTCAATGAGCCGCTCGCTTGTGGAATAGCCATAGCCACCGAAGGCACGAATGGTGGACAGGAGCCAGTCGAAACCCTTGCTGCCGTCGAAACTCAGGCTGTAACTGTCGGTTTCCGTGTGCTGGTCAACGGCTTGAACCACGTTCGTTGCGCCCTGATACGTGGTGCCGTAGATTTGGTTGTCGCGGGTGTGGCTGTAGCTGCCGTTGATGCGGAAGAAAGTGGCGGTGAGTGCGCTGCGATAGCCGATGCTGGCACCTGCCCCCATGCGGTCGGTCTCGGAAAGTTGCTCGACGTAGGAGCGTTGGAACGAGCGGTAGTTATTCATGATGTAGCCGCTGTAGATGCCGCCCGGGTCGCCTACGGTCTTGGAATAGTTGGTATTGACGTTGGCCGTCCAGTTACGCCATTCGTAGTTGGCCGAGAAGTTGGGCGTAACGAGTAAATGGACGTAGCTGTGCTTGTCGTCACGGATGCGGTCGTCGAGCGTCTGCGTGTAGAGGTTCAGCGGACAGCCCAGCGACAGCCGCCAACGGCCTTTCTCATATTTGTAGTGTTGGCCAAAGACGAGCTCGTAGGTGTTATACCAAAGGTCGTTGCTGGATTGGTTGTGCTCGGCAGGGGGCGTGAAGCCGTCAAGGTCGGTCTCTATGCCGTGCAGACTGGCATGTGCCACTACGCCGTAGTTCAGCGTGAATGCCCCGACGCGGAAGTCATAGTTGGTATGGAAATCGCCTACGATGTGGCGCGAGGTCACGTCCTGCTGGTAAGCGGTCGATGCACCTTGCAGCAGGGAGTCGATGCCAACGGACAACGTGTTAGGACGCTGTGAGTAACCTGCCGAAAAATGCAGGTTGAAGGTGTGCTTGCCGATGTTGCGAATGGTGTTGAAGGTGTTCGACACGGAGAGTTGCGGGCGGTCAAAGTGTTGGCTCACGCGGTTGTTGCCGTAATTCATGGGGGCGGTGCCTGTGCGCTCTGATGAAAGCAGACCGTCCACGCGGTCGCTGTTCCAGTTGGTGTCGAACTTCAGCACGTTGGCCAAGAATCCGTTAGAGGCGTTCCTGTTGTAGCGAGCCTGGATGTTCAGATTGTTCACCTTTGTCTCGCTGGTCATGGTCTCGGAGGTGATCAGTCGACTGTCATCGCTCACGAAATGGTCGCTCTCGCTGCTGCCCTCACGACGGATGCGGTCGTTATGATAGGCGACATTGATTCCAATTTCTGAATCATTGAACACCTTTTCAAGATGATTCATCGTCAGGATGTGGCTGTGGTTGTCGAAGGTGCGCTTCTGCGGTAGGCCGGAGCCGTTGGGTATGACTGCACCTGTGGGGCAGAAGGGATAGAGGCCGACGCTGTTGATGCCAGAATAGTGCTGGGTGAGTTCCTTCGACACGTCGTCGCCCGTGTTGTTACCTTTATATAATGTCATGTTCTGGCGACGCTTGGCGAAGTACATGCCCACGACTTCGGCTGTCCATAGGGGATTATGGCCGATGGTGGTCTGTCCGTCATTGATGGGACGGCTACCGATATGCCAGCCGCCTGTCTGTTGGATGCCCCCCCCAGCATGGTATTGATGGCCATTGTTCCCTTGGCCGAGTCCTTCAGCTTCAGGTTGATGGCCACGTCATCTGTCAGCGTCCTCCCTTGAAGAGCTTTCACGGGCTGGTGGTTCTCCAAGACCTGCACTGTGGCCACGTCCTGTGCGTTGATGTTGTTCGTGGCCAGTCCATAGCGGCCTTGCAGCAAGTCCATATCCTCCACATAGAACTTGCTGATGCTTTTACCATTAAACTTAATGCCGCCGTTCTGTGACACCTCAATCCCCGGCATACGCCTCAGCACGTCGCCGATGACGCGGTCGCCCTGCTGCTGGTAGGCACCGACGAGGTAGTTGAGCGTGTCGCCGTTCTGCCGTATCTTCTGCGCACGGACACTGACCTCCTTCAGTTGCACTGTCTGTCCCTTCACGCGGAAGTCGAGCCGCTGCGAACGGTTGGGCACGACCTTCACTTGATTGCCGATAGCTAAGCCCGAAGCTGTGATGGTCAACGAGTCCGCCGTGGTCTTGATTTGCAGCTTGTAGTGTCCCTTGCTATCGGTGTTGGCAAAGCCGAGGATGTAGCCAGTACTTTTCGGTGCGGCGGTGACGTAGGCATCCATCTCCTGGCCCTGCACATCGAGCACAGTGCCCTCGATGACGGTCTGAGCGTGGAGTCCGCTGCACAAGGCAGTGAGGATGATAGTGATGATTATGAGTTTTCTATACATTTATTAATAGGGACTTCCTATTTGAACATGCTCTGCTTGATGAGCTGTTGCACGTCTGAAGGAGTCTGCTTCATTTTGCTGCAATCCATGATGTAGCGGACTACCGTGTCAAGCATCGAGGACACAAAGGTACTCATTTGTTTGCATAAACTGTTTCTTTATGTTTTATCAAAGCCTTGTTTTAGACTTTATTTGCTTAAATTAAGTTAGATAATTATCTTGTTATCTTATCCTTTCCGTTTCCTGAATCATATAGAGGGTATTTCCTTCAACTTGAGGTTGTGCTACTGTATGACCTTGTTGTAAATGGAATAGGCCTGTACCTTGGTCGTACCCACGATGATGCTGTTGTTGTTGCTAAACTAACCGAGTTTCTCATCAACCTAGCTACAGTAACACCAACTATTGTCAGAATATATTTTACAAGAAAAGGCCTTCAAGATCGCTTTCTTGTACCATCATTGTACCTCGTCCCCCCCCAAAAAAGCCCATAAACAAAAGGGAAATGATAATAATACACGAATTGTGTTGTAATAATATAGCAACAAAAATCCCCACACCTATGACGAGGTGAGAGGTATTATCTTATGACGGTGTAAATGATCTAAACCATTTCCATCATGTCGAAATACATCAGGCGTGTGTGGTCATCCTCTTCTTTTT
>CACYEC010000108.1 GCA_902773225.1 uncultured Bacteroidales bacterium | reverse complement strand
TGATGTCGCCTGTAGCGGTGTATTCCATATAGGCGCGGATTTGACCGCTCACCTCGTAAACACTGTTGGGATAGAGGGTGACATCCTGTCTGCCGAGGTTCTGCTTTGCGAGGGTGTTGCTGATGGTCACGTCGTCAAGACCTGCACCAGCACTTCCAGAACGCCAGTACTCGAGGAACGGAGTGAGCATACCCGAGCCATCGGTAGCACCTTCGCCCGACCATGTGTTCACATGCCAAGTGTATGCTCTTGATTCAGAAATCATCCAAGGTGCGAGTCCGTCAGGAGCGACCTGTACGTTACCTGTTGTAACGTCAGTTCCTGAGAGGTTGTTTTCTGGATAGCCACGGTCAACAACTGCACCTTCGCCCTGCTGCTTGATGACCAAGCGGCGGATGCCTTCCTCGATGAAAGCCAGTGCTTGGGCAATAGAGCCAACTCTTATATCAGACTCAATCAGACCTTGTTCGTAAGCGGGCTTGGCAAGATTCATAATCTGCTGGTAGAGGGCGTCCTCAGTTGCAGGCAGTCCTTTGAGGGTAGCATATACTGCATCAGCCTCGTCGAGGGCAACCTTCACTGTGGCATACTCGGCTGCTGAAGCGTTGACGGCGTTAACAGCCTCTTGGAAGGCCGCGAAGTCTTCTACGCTATAACTGTCCTCAACTGCTTCCTTGGTGGTTTTTACAGCAGCATCGAGTTGAACGTTGTGAGGGGTCTGGATGGAAGCATAGAGATTTGCGATGGCCTCGGGAGTGACATCAATCTCTTCGTACTTCACGTTCTTGAAAGCGAGCCAGTGGATGAGGTTGTCGGCATTCACGTTGAAGGTGATGACAAGGTTGCCCGATGCATCGGGTTTGCCAATGGCTTCCACAGTCTTGTAGTACATACGTGGCTGGCTGGTGCTCTGGGTACCATTGGAAGCATTCATAGGATTGCTGTCGCCGGCTGTGAATGTCACGCCGTCTGCCTCCGGGGTGGTGCCATCGCTCATGGCGCGTACACGTACGAGAGCTGATACTTTGTAGCTCTTTTCGGGATCGAGATCGGGTATTGTGGCCTGGATGGCTTTGGCTTCGAGGGAACTTCCTTCACCTCCGAAATACTCGAAGAACGGAGTGGTCATGTCGGAACCGTCACTATCTCCTTCGTTTGACCAGGTGTTGATGTAGAGTAGACCGCCATAGTCGCTGACGTGAGAACCTCCGATAGTCCATGCAGAGAGGAGTACATCATCGATATGGTTGGCAGTACGCCATCCAGCATTGTAGGCACCGTCTGCGTTCAGGGTTCCCACTACATTGTCGGGAATGGTTCCGGCAGCGTAGTTGGCTTCTATGTTGGCGTACCAGTCGTTGTAGGCTTCAGTAGTATAGACGTTGGTCAATTCGAGCACACCGGCCATTTTTCCAAGGTAGCCTGCGATGTCGGCTGATGCGTATGCGCTGATGGATGCATTGGCTGCGGAAGCGGCGTTATTGAGGGCATCTGTGGCCTCAGTGAGTGCGGCCGCACTTGCCTGGTCAACACCAGAACCGTAATTATTGAGTGCATCCTGAAGGTTGGCGAGAGTGGTGGCGTTCATGTTTGCGGACTGGTTCACGCCTTGTGCTGCAGCGAGGGCTGCTTCGTAGGCGGCGATGAGGTCGTCAAGAACAACGCCTCCTACATAGTAGAGGCGGCAGTTGTCGATCACGCACCATTTACCACCATAGTTATCAGTACGCTTGGCACCCAATGTGAGGCTTCCGCCTCCCACGGTGATCACACCCGTGCGGGTATCGTGATATTGGCCATTAGCTAAGTTCACAAGTGCGACATTGAGTGCGTTTGTACCAGCATCATGAAAAGCGAACGGTTCTTCTACATCGTTACCATAAATCACACCGCCAGCCTGGTCGAAGCCGTCGAATGCCACGATGTACTTACCGTTGGGCACGGAGATGGTCTGGTGGATGTCGAAGGAGTTGTTCCAGAACTCGCAACCGGAGTTGACATAGTCTGCATCGCCGGCATTGGTAGCGCCGATGGAGAAGTTGTTGCCACTGGTAGTGACTGTCCAGCCGCCTCCGTAAACTTTGTTGGTCAAAGCACCTGGGTTTCCTGCATCGCCATCGATCTGGCGCAGGAAGTTGGGACCGTTGACGAGGAAACTCACATCGATGGGGTTTTCCTCGGATGCTGTGCTGAGGTCGAGCGCACTGAGAAGGTCTTCGCGTGTGAAGAGTTTCCAATAACCGGCTGACGTGGTGGGCTCAGTTTCGGTCATAGAACACTTACCGTCGCCATCGGAGACGATATACCGTTTGGGATCGGGTCGGTCGGCCTGAATAATGTAAGTGTTGGTCTGACCATCCACAGGAATGAAATTCCATCCTGTATAACGCCAAGAATCAGGCTCACTGTCACAATAACCGTCCATGGCAAGGAAGGTATCGTTACTACCGTTAAAACCGGTCTGAATCAGGTAGCCTCCGCGTGGGTTTTCGGAGATGGTGCAGTACATCACTGCCATGGGGTCAACAGAGGCCCTTGTGCCCCAGTTGCTGCCTGCGCAGAGGTAAGCCTGGTCTGCGACATTGTAGAGGAAGAACTGTCCTGCCCCCACTTCTGAGCCGTCTTGTGCGTAGCCGCTCATTCCGAACAGCGATACGACAAGCGCCAGCAAAAGTCTAAAATGTTTCATAAGCGTTTGTTAGTTTAAATTGATTGTTAAATAATGTATGTTTTTTGCGATAGTTACAGTTAGTTGTCGCTATAGACTGCAAATTTAAGTGATTTAATCTTAAAAAGCAAAGAAAAAGGCGTTTTTTTTCCGTTTAAAACCCGATGGATGTTGTGTTAAGGCACACGGCGAACAAAGATGGGTGTTGGAAATCCGAATTGTTGTGCGATGGTGACCATTTCCCCCATCGCACCAGCCACTCCCCTCCCATTCCTCCCGTCGCTGCGACGGCCGTCCTTTTAGTCCTTAAAGTCCGTATAGAAAAAATCCACCAGCGCATCAAGAAACAAGTTTTTTATGCTTTGCCGTGCGTTTCAAAAAAAAATTGTATATTTGTGCCGCCAATTCAATTCTCAGCATTATGGGTACATACATCAACTTAGGTAACGAAGGGTTCCGACAGATACGCAACAGCGAGTATATCGACAAGTCAGGGCTGATAGCCGTGGTCAACCAAACACTCTTCACTGAACAAAAGTTCAACTGCGTGACGCGCTGCCGGCGATTCGGCAAGTCGATGGCGGCGAAGATGCTCTGCGCCTATTATGACAACTCTTGCGACTCGCGTAATCTTTTCTCAGACTTAACGATTGCCAATGACCCTTCTTTCGAAGAACATCTCAACAAAAACCCTGTGCTGTATCTCGACTTGAGCGAGTTCGTGACGCGTTTTCAAGATGATAGCATTGTAAACCAAATCGATGCGGCAATGAAAGCCGATGTGCTGAATACCTATCCAGACGTGAAGACGGAGAAAGAGGACGACCTGATGGCTTGCCTGATCCGAATTATGGAAGCCACAGGCGACCAGTTCGTGTTCATCATCGACGAGTGGGACGCCATCTGCCGTGAGTTCAAGGCTGGCACCACTGCCATGGACTGTTATGTGGATTGGTTGCGCCGTATGTTCAAGGGAGTGAATGCAAGCAGGGTTTTCGCAGGGGTCTATATGACTGGCATCCTGCCTATTAAGAAATATAAGACGCAGTCTGCACTCAACAATTTCCAAGAGTACTCAATGGTAACACCCGGGGCAATGGCTCCTTATTTCGGTTTCACAAAGGACGAGGTGCGCCAACTGGCACAAAAACACGGTATGGACTTCGCCGAAATGGAGAAATGGTACGACGGCTACCAAATAGGTTCGCAAACCTCGATGTTCAATCCCAATTCGGTGATGATGGCTATACGGAACGAATGGTGCGACAGTTATTGGGCTAAGACGAGCGCCACTGATGCCATTTCCAGGTATATCAACATGAACTACGACGGCCTGAAGGACGACATCATCCGTATGTTGGCGGGGGAACGTTGCAAGGTGAATCCCAATGGCTTTAAAAACGACCTCTCGGAGGTGAACAGCCGTGACGATGTACTGACAGTCCTTATCCACTTAGGTTATCTAAGTTATGACAGAGTGCGACGGGAGTGCCGCATCCCTAACATGGAAGTCATGGGAGAAATGGAGAATGCTATCAACGACGTGAGGTGGGTACATGTGGGCAAGACACTGAAACAATCGGAACAACTTCTCGAGGACACCCTCGCTGGTAAAGCTGATGCTGTGGCGCGTGCCGTTGAGGATGCTCACAGCGAGAACACCAGCATCCTTTCCTACAACGACGAGAACTCCATGGCTTGCGTCCTGGCGATTGCTTACTACTATGCGCATGGTGACTACATTTTCCATCGAGAGATGGCTTCTGGAAAAGGTTTTGCTGACCTCGTGCTGCAACCGCGAAAGAACGTCGATAAGCCCGCCGTCATCATCGAACTGAAATATGGTCACAGGGCAGAAGAGGCTATCGACCAAATCAAGGAACGCCGCTACTGGGAAAAGATGGCATTAGACACCACCAACATCCTTCTTGTCGGCATCGCTTACGACCGCGAAGCCAAGACCCATGAATGTATCATTGAACCATTGACCATTGACGATTGACGATTGACCATTGACGATTGACCATTGACGATTGACCATTAAAAGTAACATCCTAAAAATCGCTTGCGATTTTATCTATAATTCCATAAAATTCTTAATATCAGCAGAATAATAATTCGAAAATTCGTGATGAATATCCCACTCCTTTCCTCTTCCACTCCTTAGCGTAGCACATCACCACCATGAGCGTAGCGAGTTTACTCCGATTTTTACTCCCACAAGTAAAATCAACAAGTAAAATCACAGAAGTATAGCCAGTGAGAGCAGGAGGGCGAAGATGAGGATGTTGCGGGCTGTGTCGGCAAGCGATAGATTGAGTTCAGTACCTGTACGCTGATGCATACGGGCGGCGGTGAGCAGGTGGATGCCGAGATAAATGCCGAGTAGGGGTGTCCAGATGGTGTTGCCCAGCAGATGGAGTGCTATAAAAGCGAGGGCAACAGCGATGAAACCGAACGACACATAAAGCCAGAACGCCGACTGACGACCGATGAGGACAACCAATGTGCGTTTGTTGTGCTTGCGGTCCTGGTCGATGTCGCGGTAGTTGTTGACAAGGAGAAGATTGTCGGTGACGAGACCGTTGGCGATGGCGCAGAGGGTAACGGGCAACGTCCACTCACCAGCCTGTAGGTAATAAGTGAAGCCAACGGGTACGATGCCGAAGAAGACGAGCACGAGGAGGTCGCCCATGGCGATGTAGGAGAAAAGTGTGCTGTAGAGGAAACAGAAAACAACACACGCAACACCGATGCCGATAAGCCACCAACCTCCATAGTAGGCGAGGGGAAGCCCGATAAGGCAGGCAATGGCTGTCACAATCCACAGCGCACGCCCCATCGCTTCGGGGGTAATCCAACCTGAGGCGACTGCACGTTTGGGACCAAGGCGTTCTTCGTCGTCAGCGCCTTTGAGGTAGTCGTAGTAGTCGTTGGCGAGGTTGGCGTCGATTTGCATCACAAGCGCGAAGACAACGCATAACAGAAAGGGCAGCCAACGGAACTGGTCGCCAATGTCGTGAAGGGCAATCATGCCTCCGATGAGGACTGGTGCAAGCGCACCCGTTAGCGTTTTAGGGCGGATAGCCTTTGTCCATTGACCATTAGTATTCATTGACGATTGACCATTAGTTTCTTTGACTATGAGCATTTTAGGCGAAGCCAATGGCTCACTCATCATCGGGACCCCAGAACTGGAGGGCAATGGAGTTGTCCGAACGGAATAGCGCACCGTAGCCACGACGCTTGTTGTTGGCATACTGACCATAGTAGTAGTTGCCTTCGGCGTAGTAGTAAGTGCCGTAACCGTCGCGCTTGCCGTTGACGGTCTCACCGATGTAGCGGTCGCCATTTTGGTAGGTGAGCGACTCGAAACGGTATTTCTCCTGGAATTCGGTGGTGGGAAGGTAACGGAGACTGTCGCGTATGATGTAGAGCGGGTCGCCAGAACGAAGGTCGTAGGCGATGTAGTCGGTCAGTGTACCTACACGCGCGGTCTCGTTGTTCATGCGGATGCCGAAGACGAGGTTGCCGTTGCGGAACTGACCGATGACTTCACCGTCGGAGTTGGTATAGTAGGTGCCGTAGCCGTATATCTCGCTTTGGCGCGTGAGTTGACCGAAGTACTGTCCGAAAGCACTCTTCATCACGCCGGCGATGTTGTCCTTCACGGCATCAAGAAAAACACCGTTCAACTCTTCTGGAATGAAGGGGTAGCGTTCCATCGCCATAACCTGGGCACGAACGCCGACACTGGCGAAGAGCAAACATAGGATAGGAAAGATGCGATGCATAGTTATATGGTCTCCAAGATGGAATTTCGTCAAATGCAATGTGTCTAAGACACATTCCTCATCTGATATAATTCCTTAATTCTCTAATTCGTGATAAAAAAGGAAAGAAAAGTTCAGTTAATGATTTGTCTGACAATCAGTGCGACTGCTGAGGCGGAAATGCCTTCCTCACGACCGGTGAAGCCCAGACGCTCTTCGGTCGTGGCCTTGATGGAGATATCCTCGGGGTCGATGTCCATGACTTCAGCCAGCACTGCTTGCATGGTAGGTATATAGGGCTTGAGTTTGGGACGCTCCGCACAGACCGTGGCGTCGATGTTGCCGACCTGGTAACCCTTGGTGGCGATGAGGTCGACGGTTTTCTTGAGGAGAACCTTGCTGTCGATGTTGTGGAACTCCGGATTGTTGTCGGGGAAGTGGTAGCCGATGTCGCGCATGTTGGCTGCGCCCAGCAGGGCGTCGCAGATGGCGTGAATCAGCACATCAGCGTCGCTGTGACCCAGAAGACCTTTGTCGTGGATAATCTTCACACCGCCTATCCAACATTCGCGGTCTGCGACGAGGCGGTGCACATCGTAGCCGTAGCCTATTCTGAATCTCATGGGTGTGGGGGTATAGGTTATGGAGGATAATCGTATTTTTCTTAACTCTTAATTCTTAACTGAAGTTTCGGAAGTTATAAAATGAAGTTAAATACGGAGTTAAGCCAGCCGTGCTGGCTGGAAGTTAAGCACTTTCGTGCAGGACGATACGACTGCAATTAAAAGCTATTGTCCTGTGCATAGCACATAACTCCCATGAGCGTAGCGAGTTTACTTCCACTTTTACTTCCAAAAGTTAACTTACCGGCGGCGTTTGCCGAGAATGTCCTGGATGCCGTCCATGTCGAAGGCGATGGAGAAACGAAGCGTCTGGTCGAGCGGATTGCTCTGCGCGGCGGAGATGACATAACCCGCGTCGATGGAGAAGACACTCATCTTGAATCCTGCTCCAAGGGTGTAGTACTTACGGTTTCCCTTGTTGGGGTGCTCGTAGTGGTAACCGGCGCGAAGGAAGAACTGGTTGTTGTAGGCGTACTCCATACCAACACTCCACTGAATCTCCTGCAACTCCTCCTTGCCACCGTTAGGCGCGTCGTGGAACGACTTGAAGATACCGGATATGGGCGAGATATTGTAGTAACCCTCATCCATGAGCCATGAAGTATAACCCGAGTAGTCGTCCTGGTTGGCTCCGGTCGCCTTGATGTACTGCTCCATCGTGGGGCGGGTCGGAACGAGCAGTTTGTTGGCGTCGGCAGCGATGGTGAACGTGTTGAACTCATTAATAGGTACCATGAGCGCGGCGCCCAGACGAAGGTTGGTGGGGATGAACTCATTGGTGTTGCCGTCGTCGTAAGAAATCTTGGAACCGACATTGCTTATGTTGAGACCCCATCCGAGTTGGCACTCACGCTGGCCGAGGTTGATGTATCCGTTGTGGTAGAGGGCGATATCTGCGGCGAAAGCGGAACCTGGGGTGGTTTCGTCGTCCTGCTTGTAGGCGAGGTCGGAGTAGATGTAGCGCAGGGCTACTGCGGCGGAGAAGGTCTCGCTGAGCATACGGGAATACGCCACATCAACTGCCATTTCGTAGGGCTTGATGGTGTATTCGTCGGCTATCACCTCGCCGAGGGAGAAATAGCGGAGGGATGCGCTGAGCGCGTCGTAATTGCCGATGCGGTAGTAGCCCGTGATGTTGGCGAGGTCGATGTCGCTGACAAGTTGACGAAGCCATGGCGTGTAGTTGAGCGACACGCCTGCCCGGCTGATGTTGAACGGGTACTTGGCGGGATTCCAATACTGGGAGTTGACATCGGGGTCGGTGGCGGCACCCACATCACCGAGACCGCCGGCACGTGCGTCGGGAGCGATGATGAGCGAGTTCACACCGTAATAGACCGGGTTGAGTTGGTTCTTCACATCCTGGGCACGTGCAACGGTCATCAGGAGGAAGGACACTATCAGTATGGACAATCTGTTTCTGTTCATTCGTGTTGTATTTGTTGTTGCTAATAGTAATAACTACAAAATAACGATTTTATTGTGTTATGATTCAATGACCTTTCTTATTCCCGACAACCACGAACTTGACGGCCTTGTTGGCATGGCTGCCATTGCCGTAGGCAACTGACGCGCGTGCCACATAAACTCCTGGTGGCACGCTGCCGTCCGCTGACTGCAGGTTCCATCCCACGTTGTAGATGTTGGTTTCGCTCTCGCTGATGTCGGACTTGGTCCATACTTTTCTGCCTGTGACATCGAAGACATCAATGGTGATGTTGAGTGCCGACTGCATACGGTCGGTCGTGAGTTGGAAGATGGCGTTCGTGCGAACGAGGCCTTTGAC
>CACYEC010000107.1 GCA_902773225.1 uncultured Bacteroidales bacterium | reverse complement strand
GTGTGGAAGCACTTCACGCGGCTGATGCCCTGGTGGTCATCCGACAGGTACTCGTACTGCGTGTCATTGAGCATGACACTGTATCTGATATTGGTGTAATTCTTTATAGACTTTTTTTATTATATGTTATTATATGGAAGCGAGAAAGCGTTGTCTCACCTCATAGCGTTGGACAAAATTGCCGGATTTGACGCGGCCTTAAGTCCCCAAGGGACAGGGCGGGCCTTTCTCCCTTGGGGATGGAATGGGTGACATCCTCAGCGGCGTGTCTGCTGCTGTGTGCCTGAAAAGACGTTTTGGGACATGATGAATGTCCCATAAATATCCCAAGGCATGCCAAAATATCCCACTTTCGCCTTTTTTCCCCATCAAATGTTTTGTCTTATTGAGATTTTTGTGTAATATTGCAGTTGATTCTCATGGCTAAGAAGGAAGTCGGCCCACTAAGAGATTTGTATTCTCCTTCACAATTTATCAATGACAAATATGAAAGATAAAAGTTCTTGTTTTCACCACTATTTTGAATTAACAATGCATCGTATTGTTGTCTGCTTAGCATTTATGACCCTGTTCATAGTCATATCATGCGAACAGCGTGATCCACTTGCAGAGTATGAGGTCTTGCGGGATTCTGTGTTTGCCCTTCCGGAAGAAGGTGTAAACGCTGCTCAAGAGTACATAGATTATTTCTACAAGAAAGCAGGGGCAAGAATCACCGAAGTGGACGAAATCAGACAACAATACAGAAAAATGGAAGATTTCTTTTCTAATCCATTCAGTTCATTCGCGGATTACATGAACCAGAGTCGAGACCTGAACCGTGAACTGTCGAACAGTAATTACTATGGAGTTCGGCAAACGTGGAAAAACTTATACGAGAAGGAGCGGAATCGCTTTCTTGGTCCTATATTGGATAGTATAACCGATTCGGATTTCGATGCTTTTTTCAGGTCGCAAATACTGACGATTTGTGAGAATGAATTCAGTATTTGGGAAATCGAGTCGATTGACCAGATGTCTCTGACTCCTCCGGCGCTGATGAGCAACGGTATGGCAAAGGAATCAACAGGGGAATACAGAATTCATCTGAATGGCACTATAATAGGCCTGTTCAATCCCGAAGCCATCATCACTATCAGTGGCAATATCGGGCCTGACGAAACGGGACAAAAAAATTACATCCGTACAGGTTATGAATTCCTGAAGAAACCCATCTTGTGAACTATAAGAATCACTTAGCGTTAACACTATTCTTCTCCTTGCTTGTCGGATGTGTCCAGAAGGGAGAAGAAATCAATTTTGTACCAGGCACTCTCTATCGTGTGACAACCACTGAAGGTGAAGGGCTTGCCAAGTTCGAACGGATGCCAGATGACCAGTGGCATGGTGTATATTATTTGAATGATGGCAGATTGGAGGCAGAAGCGCGAGATGTTTCCTTGAAGTCAGACGGAGAACTGACATTAACAGACATAACTGGCAACAGCATTCCGATAATCAATTATAGTCGATACGAGGAGCCTGAATTCACGGATTATCCTGAGACATGGAATTATCGGGATTCTGTATATGCCGTTTCTATCAAGGAAGATGTGGTTTTTGGCAGCGCCAAGGGGTATTGGATATCCTATCCTGACACAGGAGGTACATTATTAGAAATATACAAAGCCAAACAACCGGAATTGGATAGGGGCATGATTGGACTGGATTTGACAACAGATATCTATATTCCAGATGACAATATGGTGGCCTCACGTCCGTTGCTTGTATTAATTCATCAAGGGGCTTTCTTCAATGGAGACAAGAGGGACATAGGGTTTCCCGAAATGGCGCGTTATTTTGCGGGAAGAGGATACGTGGTGGCTTCCGTGAATTACAGATTGGGGTTTGAGTTGAAGAAACTGTTGACTAAACCTGTGGACAAGGCTGGCATCCGCGCTGTGCAGGATGTGGATGCCGCCATTCGCTATATCACCCATCACCGGGATACGTTTGCCGTCGATTCCTCTCGTGTTTTCGTGGCAGGAGCAAGCGCTGGCGGCATTACGGCTTTGAATGTGGCTTTCATGAGAGACAAGGACATTCCGTCTGGTGCTAAGGAAGAGGGCCCAATCAGTTCGATTAGTCCAGAGTATCAAGTATCTTATACTATCCGGGCCGTTGGGAATATGTGGGGCGCCGTCAACGATTTGTCCATACTTAACAATAATGACACTACATCCATCATTTCTTTCCACAGCACGACAGACCCTGTTGTACCTTATGGGGATGGACATCCTTTTGAAAAACTTAAAATACTAAATCTGGTTTTATTTCCTAATATGTATGGTTCGGAACGGATATCAAATTATCTCGGTCCGGTAAGAACCACTCTTAAAAGTTATGCTGATTCATCGGCACTTGAACGTCATTCTCTTCATGTCGAAAGGGAGAGGGACGAAAACGGTAATTATATACTGAGTCCACGCTTTTATGAGATGGAGTCGGCTTTATGCGATTATTTCTCAGGTGTGATGTTACCCAATCCCGTAGTTCCAGCACATACAGATCGGTCGCAGGTCTTTCAGGTGATGTCGCCTGACATTGAATCTGTGTACTGGCAGGTTCAGGGAGGGGTAATCTTGAAACAAAGCGGTTGTCGCGCCGAAGTGCTTTTGTTTTCGGATGTCTCTTTTCACTCCATAACAGTCTGCGGCAAATATAAGTCAGGGTTGACATACCGTCATTCCTGGACTCTATAGTGGTCGAGAGAAGTTCTTCCCTTCAGTTTGAAGAAGACGTCCATGGCTTCTGTCTTCACTTTAGGCAGCCGGTAGTTCATTATTCGGCATGTGCCAAGCTTTCCCTTCTTTGGCGAAAGCGTTTACAGACAGTACGCGACAAGTTCCCCTTTACCTCCCTCTTTATCCTTATTTTATCACTTCCGATTCTTTTCGTTTCATCTTTTTTCATAACGGATGATAGGTTTTGGCTTCGTTGTTTATCGTTATTAATGTGACGTTCAAAACGCAACAGAATCAAACAACAACTAAAACATATTCATTATGATACTCACGACAACACCTTCCATCGAAGGATACCCCATCAAAACATACATAGGCGTGGTCACAGGGGAGACCATCATCGGAGCCAATATCATCAAGGACTTTTTCGCAGGTATTCGCGATATCGTAGGTGGACGAAGCGCCGCATACGAGGATGTGCTCCGCGAGGCTAAGGACACAGCGTTGGCTGAGATGCAGCAGAGAGCGGCGCAAATGGGCGCGAACGCTATCGTCGGCATCGACCTCGACTACGAGACCGTCGGACAAGGAAACTCCATGCTCATGGTGACAAGCAGCGGCACTGCCGTGATTATATAATTTCCCATTCCAATTACATTGTGTGTTATTTTTATAACTCGATGGACGGAACCACGCTGGTGAAGCGACGGTCCCGTCCTTTTCTTTTATATAGTCTTGAACACATACCGGCGGTCAACACGGCTGCTTCAAACGCTCGTTAGGCCATACAAACACATAAATATTATTAAATTCTTCGCTATCCACCTTTTTTGTGCTAACTTTGTAGCTTGAATGACGCGGACTCTGCATAAGAGTCCTGTGATACATCGTGAACACATTGTGATATTACGACTTGCTTTTAATAAATAATGGATAAGATGAAAAAACTTTTTTCTTTTTCTGTCGTCTTGTTGTTCGCCACTTTGACATGCACGTCATGTCTCGACGACAACGATAATCATGCCGAAGCAGAAATCAGTTATGCAGGGGCTGTCGATTCGATTCATTTCACCGACCAGGCCGATACTGCATACCATCAACTCATCTATGAGGCACTATACAGCGAGAAACTCAAAGTGGCGGGCAATGCCTCCGTCTTCACTGAGAAAGCAAAAGTGAACAGTGGCAGTATGATTATGGCTGTGGCAGTTTGCGATTCCATGGCCAGCGAAGATTATGTGAAACTTCTTCGGAATGTGAGTCTCAGCGACGTGAGAGGCATTATCTTCTACGCTCATGAAGACTCCCTAAGGCATCTTGGAGTCAACGGTCCTGAACTCGTACCCATCAGTCCTTTCACTGCCTACATCTCACTCTATTCGTCTCATCAAGGCAAGACTGTCAACCGTTTTAACCCTTCTTTCAGATAAGACATCATTACCCTACGATTGTGGACTACAATAGCATCATCGCCCGTTATTACCCGACAGACTCCCAACTCTACCACATCCTCTACACTCATAGCAGGGCTGTGGCGGATATGGCACTCGAAATCATACAAAGGCATCCTGAACTGAATGCCGACCCCGTTTTCGTGGAAGAGGCCGCCATGGTGCACGATATTGGTATCTTCCAGTGCAATGCGCCTGCCATTTGCTGTTTCGGAACACAACCGTACATCTGCCACGGAACCATAGGGGCGGATATCATGCGCAAAGAGGGTTTCCCAAGGCACGCACTCGTCTGCGAAAGGCACACTGGGGCGGGACTCACACTCGAAGACATCATCTCACAACAACTCCCTGTGCCACACCGGGAACTCACACCACAGTCGGTGGAGGAGAAAATCATCTGCTTCGCCGACAAGTTCTTCTCGAAGACCAGACTGCAACAGCGAAAGACCGTGCAACAGGCCGCCGACAGCCTCAGGAAATTCGGAGATGGAGGTGTGAACAGGTTCGCTGCCTGGTGCGAAGCATTCCTATGAAACAAGAATGACTCCTAAACACGATTATTGACTTTGAAGATTAGATTCTGCATATTGCTCATCGTTCTGCTCGCTGTGTTCGCAGTGCCTGAGAGTGGAGGACATACCAACAGGGGACGTCGCTCCAGTCTGGTGCTTTGCAACGACACGATTACCGACAGCATTTTGCAGAACGCACCTGGAATAGCGGATTCTCTTCTAACGGCAAAAGACTCACTCGCACCGGCTGACACTCTGCGAAACGACACAGCGAAAGCTATACAACCTACAGAGGAAACCATCAAGGGAAACCCGCTCGCCACACAGTGGAACGATTCCATCGCGGCGGCCGAGGATTCCATCAAGAGGGTTCAGAAGAAAGCACTCGACCATCCCGTGGATTACGAGGCCAAAGACTCCATCGTCTTCTATATGGACTCCAAGAACGCTTTCCTTTATGGTGACGCCAAGGTCAACTACACCAATATCGAACTGAAAGCTGACAGCATCGTCGTCAATCTCGATAGCTCCATCGTTCACGCCGCCGCGGTGCGCGACACCTTGGGGCAATTACATGGAAAACCTGTCTTCAAGCAGGGAAGCGAGGAATACGAGTCGGAAAAACTCAGTTACAACTTCGAGACAAGGAAGGGATTCATCGAGAATGTCTATACCGAACAGCAAGAAGGATTCCTTAACGGCAAACTCTCAAAGAGAGGTGCTAACGGAGAAGTCTATCTGCAATCCGCCACCTACACCACTTGCGACGAACCCCATCCCCATTTCTACATCGCCATGTCAAGGGCTAAGGTCTATCCTGGAAAGAGCGTGTATTCCGGACCGGCATGGCTCGTCGTCGAGGACGTCCCACTGCCTCTCGCTTTGCCGTTCGCCTATTTCCCCTTCACCAGCAAATACTCTTCCGGATTCATTATGCCCTCTTACGGCGATGAGAACAAAAGAGGTTTCTACCTGCGCGACGGAGGCTATTATTTCGCTTTCAACGACTACATGGACCTCAAACTTACTGGAGAAATATTCACCAAGGGGTCATGGGGCGTAGCCGCCAACTCCAACTACAAGAGAAGATACAAATACTCGGGCAGTTTCTATTTCAACTACCAGGTCACCAAGACGGGAGAGAAGAACATGCCTGACTACAACGAAATCAAGAACTTCAAGATTCAATGGACACATCGACAGGATGCAAAGGCTAATCCAAACAGCACGTTCTCTGCTTCTATCAACTTCACTACTCAGAGCTATGAGCAGAACAACCTCACAAGCCTCTACAATCCAACGTCTTACTCGCAGTCCACACGTACATCATCTCTCAGCTATTCCAGAACCTTCCCTAAGATAGGACTGTCCATCTCGTCCAGTTTCAATATCTCTCAGAACATGAAAGACTCCACACTGGCCCTCACCATGCCCGACGTGAGCATATCGCTCGCGCAGTTCTATCCGTTCAAGAAGAAAAAACTGGCTGGAAAGGAAAAGTGGTACGAGAAAATCTCTGTCAGATATACAGGAAATATCAGCAACAGTATCTCCACCAAAGAGGACAAACTGATGAAATCCAGTCTCGTCAAGGACTGGAGAAACGGTATGAAGCATACCATACCTGTCAGTGCCACTTTCAACCTCCTCAACTACATCAACGTCACTCCACAATTCAACTACACGGAGAGGTGGTACACCAAGAAGATCATGCAGAGTTACGATACACACCTCTACCAAGTCATCAACGACACCATCTATGGATTCAACCGTGTATATAACTACAGCCTCAGTCTTACGGCCAACACCAAACTCTACGGATTCTACAAACCCAGCAAAAAGATTTTTGGCGACAAGATACAGACGGTGCGACATGTGTTAACACCATCAATCTCATATAGTTACGCTCCTGATTTCGGCGCCTCCAAGTATGGCTATTGGGACACTTATACCAAGACGGATGCCAATGGAAATGTCTCTCTCGTTTCATACTCCCCTTATCAAGGAGCGCTTTACGGCGTACCGGGAAAGGGTAAGTCTGGTTCCATAAGCATGGATCTGTCAAACAATGTCGAGATGAAATACAAAGACCGAAACGATTCCATCAAGAAGGTCAGTATCATCGATGAATTGGGAGCCAGCCTGTCATACAATATGTCGGCCAAGACACAACCGTGGTCCAACCTCTCCACACGCATCCGACTGAAATTCGGCAAATCGTTCACGTTCAACATGAATGCTGTATTCGCAACCTATGCGTATGAATTCGACAGAAACGGAAATGTGATTGTCGGTAACAGAACTGAATGGAGTTACGGACGATTCGGACGTTTTCAGGGAACAAGCAAGAACCTCTCATACACCTTCAATAACGGTACCTGGAAGAAATGGGTGGAGGCTTTCAACAAACTGATGGGAAGAGACACCGACCTTGAAGCCAAGAACAACAAGAACTCGGATGGAGAGGACGACGACGATTACGATGAGGATACAGACCTTGAAACCAATGAGGAGAAAACCGTTGGTAACGGCAAGGACATGGGAAAGAAAACAGGTGAGAACGGACTCGATGAGGATGGATACATGGATTTCAACATCCCTTGGTCTTTCTCCATCTCCTATGGTATCACCATGGCGGAAGACCGTTCCGCCAGAATCAACGTCAAGACGATGCGATATCCTTTCAAGTTTACCCAGAACCTAAATTTCTCAGGGAACATCAAGTTGTCAAACAACTGGAACATCAATTTCTCATCGGGTTGGGACTTCACAAGGAAGGACATTTCCATGACGACCTTCAGCCTCACACGCGATATGCACTGCTTCAATATCTCTGCAGGACTCGTCTTTGGTACATACCAGTCCTACAACATCACGCTCCGCGCGAAGGCCTCAACACTCACCGACGCGCTTAAGTACGACAAGAAGAGCAGTTACTCCAGCAACATTCAATGGTATTAACCTAAGCGGTGCTGTGTACTGCCGTCTAATGGCTGGTAATCGTTGAAAAACAAACAATAATAATACATCTTATGAGAAAAACCACTTCTATATTATTCTTGTGTGCACTGATGTCCTTTTCCAACATCAACGCTCAGGAAACAGAAATGGGGATTTTTAACCATCTCGCTGCTGGAGCCAGTGTCGGAACCACAGGACTGTCGTTCAACATGGCCACACCAGTTTCCAAATATCTCGCTGTCAACGCCTCTATCGACTGGATGCCTGATTTCCACCGTACCGACAATATTCAGTATTACCTCTATCAGGATTTGACCGAATACGGACTCGGCAAGTGGGATTCAGGAACACGGGAACTGACCATGAAAGGTGGAACAGGACGAGTTCAGGGTGCTGTCGTGTTCAATGTTTATCCTTTCGCCAATGCCGACTTCTATGTGGCTGCCGGTGCCTACTTCGGCGGAAACAAAGTGCTGGACATGAACGGATTCAGCGACAAACTTGTTGACGACATCAACGACATTAAGTATTTATACGGCAGAGTGGCTGACTATTATCAGACGATAGGAAAAGAAACGCCACAAATACCTGCTGATTATGCGGAGATGATGCAGTCTAAAGGATATGTCAATGCCTATATCGAAACCAACGCTTTCCGCCCATATCTCGGCATTGGATATGGCAGGGTGGTGCCAACAAGCCGTCTGGCGTTCAACTGCGAACTGGGCATCCAGTTCTCCGGAAAGTACAAACTCGCATCCGACAACTGTAGCGATGCCGTGCTTTCTATCTTGGGTATCGAACACAAGTATGCCGACACCCTCGACGACCTCAACAAACTGAAGTGCTACCCAGTACTCAAGTTACGTCTCGCAGGCCGAATCTTCTGATTCAAAGACTATGCTTCCGGTACTTTCCGCAGGGCAGCAACGAATAGAAATAATTAGTGTTTGCTGATTAATTCAAATTATTGCGTAGCGAGGTGAGGCAATCCTGCTTGAGGGTCTCCTTTCTGCCCACAAAAAGTTCATCATAGAGAAAAATCTCCAGATATCGTTCAGCGCATGACAAAGCTCACTGAAGAACTTCATCACATTCTTGGCGAAGTAGCACATCCCAGTCCAGCATTCCGCAGTATCCGGGAGCTTTGCTCTTATGTCATTGGCTTGGTAAACCCTCTTGCCTGTACCGAACGAGCATTCGATTTCATTCCTCTTTCCCGTGGCTCTTGCCTCTGCGGCCTGCCTTTCGGGGCTTGGAGGCTCTTTGGGCGGTCGTCCGAGCGGTTTGGAGTAACTCTTTATCCCCAGTTCTTTCAGCAGAGCCCTGTTGGCCCTGTTCATGTAGATCTTGTCGGAAAAAATTGTCGCAGGCAGGTACCCGAATCGTTCCTGGTATTTTACGATGTGCAGTTCCATGTCCGCGCTTTCGTTGTAGGCATCCCAACTGTGGTGGTCGATGAAAGTATAGCCCCCGACGAGAGCCGTGCCTATTTTCGCCCCGAACTCCGTCTTCGCGCTTGCCTTTCCACGGACGATAGGACGCAGATGCGGTTGGAATATGCTTATGATGCGGTCGTCACAACGGTGTTCCCCCGTGCCGTGCATCCTTTCCTGCTGGAAGTACATCTTTATAATGGCGTCCATGACACGCCGCTGGTCCTTGCGCAGGTAATCGAGACGGCTGCGGTTCTCGCCTGCGGTGAGGTCCATCAGGGTGAGCAGGTCCATGTGCAGACAACTGAGCATGAGGCCGATGGTGTCTTTCACCAGCTTGCCGCCTTTCTTCTTCCTCTTCACCAACTGCTTGTAGGCATTGGCCGCCTTGCCGTAGTAGGTCTTTGGCTTGCTTATCCCGGCCTTTCCGCATATGCGGACGATGAAACAGTCCGTCTTGCGGCATCCGTCCGCGATGATGTCCACGTCCACGGGATAACGCACCTCTGCGTCGGCGCATGTTGCGTCGATTTTCAGAATACCCTTGTGCTCGCGCCCCTCGCTGTCTGTGAAGCCGGCGGCATCCTCGTCCTCTTCGGGAGCGGCGGGCGGCTCCTGGCCACGGCTGCGGCTCTCGTCTTCCTTCCGTTTCCTGGCATCTTCCTTTATCGCCTGCTCGCGTTCGTACAGGAGCAGTGTCATCTTGTTGAGTTCGTCAGCACCGATGCGCTCGCGCAGATCCACAAAAAGGGAGGGGTCGAAGATGGGCTGGTCTGTGAACTCGCTCAGACCGCACAGGTACTGCATGTATGGGTTCTCACGTATCATCTGAATCGTGTCAACGTCAGACAGGCGGGTTATGTGCTTCACAAGCAGGGCGCCTATCACCATACGGGAAGGCTTGTTGCCGGTGCCCACGGACTGGTTGTTGAGCTTACTGCAGTATATCTTGTCGTACTCCTCCCAGGGGAGATGGTCGCCAAGCCACACCCAACGGTTCCTCTTGTCCAAGTCCTCCAAAGAAGACTTGAATGCATCGAGGGTAAGTTGCTTGTATTTTCGCTTAAATCTCATCTGGGACTATGTTTTAACACACAAAGGTACGACTTTTTTGTTAAAAATGCAAATAAATTATGTTATATATAGTTAATAATCAAATGTTTATACATTAATCAGCAAACACTATTTACTCTTCTACAGCAGCTTGGGCGGCGGCTGACGGGAGTTGATTATCAGCACATTACGGCGAATCTGGGAAACATTCGGGAAATATTCTGAGCATGAACTGCACATTCTGCACCCGATTCCCTCAATAATTCCGACCATTTTTGCCTCTTCGACTACTTTTCGATATTTTAGTTGTTAAACACTATTGTTAGAACACAGATTGCAAATTTTTATATGCTCATGAAAACCATAATGACGAATTCCTACATTAGTTTTTTCTCTTTGTTAAACGTAATAGTGCAACCCATAATGCTGATAATATCGCTATTACGATTATATGTCGAACCGGACTTTCTATCTTATGAGCCTCTCTTTGTGCTCTATTAAAATAATCATCTGGAGCCAAAGCTGTTTTGACGTCGATATTGCAGATTTGTAAAGCTTTGGCAAACTGCAGAGAATCTGCTTTATTCAAAAGCGTATCTATCCCGCTGTCATGGATATGGAAGGCATATAATGAATAGGCATCACTTGATGAATAACAAGCCACAAAAATACTGTCTTCGGCTACCCACAAATGCTTTACAAGACCTTCATAGTGATGCTCATTGTCACAACTGATAACAGTTGCCGTTTCTGGCATGTCAACAGCACAAAGATAATGGCTTTCTGTCAGTGGTGCCTGCCAATAATCACCGAAGCCCAAGTCGACACCTTTCGTCTCAGATAAATACACACTACCAATCAGTCCCAATACAGCCTCCATAACAATGAACAAAGCAGGAGTAATGGCAGCCAACAACACAATCAACCGTTTATGACTCCAGTTTCTTCGTCGCACAATCCTCCATGCTACTAGGGAACACATGATTCCAAGAATAATGGCTACTATCAAGGCTATTATAGTAAATATGATAAAAGATAATATCAGCATCTTTTCATTTCTTATATTATGGTAGTAAAAAGTGGTTCTCTGATTTTATTTTATTCTCTATTATTTACAACCATATACGAGCAATATTTGCTGAGCAAATTGGGCAATGGTAAATCACCTTTCTGATATCTGTCTGCATCAAGTTTCAACAATCTTTCACTCACAGGTTTCTTTCCTTTGAACATTGCTTTGAGATATTGAATGCCATTCTCCTCAGTAATGCTTACCTCTGTGAAGAATTGTGTCAGGTCCTCTGCGTCATAAACAATGGAGTAACTAGGGCGCTTGGCACCAGGGATGTCCTCTTTCAGTATGTTCTTATCTACTAGGTCTTGAATATCACGTATGGCGGTGTCTTTCGAGCATTTCGCCAATGTCG
>CACYEC010000106.1 GCA_902773225.1 uncultured Bacteroidales bacterium | reverse complement strand
CTGCGAAAAGTATTGGGAGCGATGACCACCAACAGGTTCACTGGACTGTTAACCGGTGCTTTCATCACCACTTCCATCCAGTCTTCTACTGCCACAACGGTAATGACCGTCAGTTTTGTGAATGCAGGCATCCTCACCCTCGCTCAAGCCATCTCGGTCATCATGGGTGCCAACATCGGTACCACGGCCACAGCATGGATTATGGTATTGGGAGGGAGTGGCAACTACATGGTGTTTGTCGTCTATGCCGCCATCACCGTCGCCATGGCATTGATTTATTCCAGCAAGAACAAGCACAAGAACATCGGTGAGTTCATCATGGGATTGAGCCTTATGCTGCTTGGCCTCACCACCCTCAGCGCCAATGCCAAGAGCATGAACCTCGGTGAGAACCAAGCCGTACTCAATTTCTTTGGTTCCTTGTCGGGCTGGGGATACGGTTCCTACTTGCTATTCCTGCTCATCGGTGGATTGCTGACCTGCGCCGTACAAAGTTCGGCCGCCATCATGGCCATCACCATGACCCTCTGCTCCACTGGAGCCCTCGATATATATATGGGTATCGCATTGGTAATGGGTGAGAACATCGGTACGACCATCACCTCAAACATCGTAGCCATGTCGGCAAGCACCCAAGCCAGACGCGCCGCTATGGCCCACTTGATTTTCAACGTTTTCGGTGTCATCTGGGTGCTCTGCGTTTACACCCATTTCGTTCGCTTCGTCTGTTCCCTCGTGGGTTACGACCCGACAGCCACCATTGCCGACAAGTCTATACTCAACGCCGTTCTGGCTGCCTTCCACACCAGTTTCAATGTCTGCAACGTACTGATACTCATCTGGTGTATCAAACCCATCGAGAAACTCGTCTGCATGATTATCCCCGACAAGAAAGACGAGTCGGGCGACGACTACAGACTTCAGTTCATCTCTGGCGGTATTCTTTCCACTGCCGAGCTTTCCATCATAGCAGCCAGGAAGGAAATCAGCCTATTTGCAGAACGTATGCGGAAGATGTTCGGAATCACAGTCAACCTCACTGAAATCACTGAGGACAAGGAATTCAGCAAGCAATTCGCCAGGGTGGAGAAATACGAAACCATCAGCGACAACATGGAACTGGAGATAGCGAGGTTCCTCAACCTCGTGTCGGAAGGCAGGTTGAGTTCTGAGTCCAAACTGAAGATACGCGACATGCTCAGGCAAATCAGCGAAATAGAGAGCATTGGCGACAGTTGCTACCACCTCGCCAAGGAAATCAGCAACAACCGCGAGAAGAAGATAGCCTTCAACGAAAAGCAGCAAGGACACATCAAGGCCATGTTCGAGCTCTGCGACGAGGCCATCGACAACATGCAGAAGATTCTTGATGGCGACCGCAATTCCAAGGTTATCCGTGAATCGTACAACCTGGAGAACGAAATCAACCACTACCGCACCCAGCTCAAGAGCCAGAACGTGCTCGACGTGAACAATGGTGTCTATACCTACGAGATAGGCACGCAGTACTTGAACATCGTCTGCGAGAGCGAGAAACTCTGCGACTACGTCATCAACATCGTTGATATCTGCATCCACGCCAACGAGAAGAAAGCGATTTAGCCTTGAACAAGGAAAGGAAGCTTAGGGCTTCATAAAATCAATCCTATATCATCAGAAAGCAAAAGCCGTGGAAGGTTCCGATGACCTTCCACGGCTTATACTTACACGATATTCTCAGATAGATTAGAAGATATAAGCCACAGACACCTGATGAGTCTGGTTCTTAAAGGACTTGAACACTTTCTTGCCTGTAGACACGGCACCGCCATCCTTAATCTCCGAAGTCTTGCCCAATGGGAAGCAATAATTGTAGCCAATCTCAAGATGACCAAGCAGACGCACACCAGCGCCAAGATTCCAACCGAACTCAGATTTCTTCAGTTCATACTGACGTGATGTTTCGCCCAAGTCCTTAAGGTCATAGGTCTTGCCGTCGAGGTTGAAAGAGAACTGTGGACCTGTAGCGAAATATACGCCTGCCAATGAGCCAAGTCCTACTTGATAGCGTACATTGATGGGAATGTCGATGTAGTTGAGGTGCTTAGTCATCTCAGCTCCACCTTCTTCCATTTTCAAGTTTCTTTGGTCAAAGAGCACAGAACCATCAACGGCAATGCCGACAGGAGTGGTGAATTGTGCGGTCGGACCAACGAAGAAACCTGTACGGTTGTCCGACTTGATATCAGACTGTGAGAAACTTACCTTGTTGATGTTCAAACCTCCCTTGAGACCGAACTTCAACTGTGCGTTGGCTGGCATGGCTACCACCATAGCCACAGCAAACAATGTAATGGATAAAATCTTCTTCATAGCGTATTGTTTTTAGTTTGTTATTGATGTCTCTATTTCCGCGTGATTTGATGAGGAAGCGACACATCGCATTCCTACTGTTTGCAAAGATACTGAGTTTTACTTAAAAAATCTAACTCTCTTGAGATTTTTTATCGTCTTCTATCAATTTTAGCAGATGGTCAACCGCTTCATCGGCCGGGATATTCTTCTCCACACATTCTTTTTTGCGGTAAAGACTTACCTTCCCCACCCCGGCGCCAACATAGCCATAATCAGCATCGGCCATCTCGCCAGGACCGTTCACGATGCAACCCATAATGGCGATT
>CACYEC010000105.1 GCA_902773225.1 uncultured Bacteroidales bacterium | reverse complement strand
GTTCTCAATAAGTATTAATTTTTTAAGGTAAAAAGATTGTTTTTAGGATATTGCAAAGTTACACCATATTCTCTTTCTACCTATTCTCAAAAAGATGTTGTTTAACATGTGTTTTCGTACACATTATATTTTTTTGCTTTTTTCCTGTTGTCGGTTGCGCGAAAAACCTGAAAAATCACAAAAATAGCGTGATTGCTCACGATTTCTCATGAAAGGAAATCTTGTCAGCCGAAGATGTTTTTGGGTGGCGTGAGGAAGCGGGTCTTGTCGGGAGTGTGGTTGGTTTCCTCAAACACCCTTTCGAACGAGATGTGTGGAAACACCATCTCCGCCTTCTCGTCGTTGTCGTACACCCAGATGGTTTTGACGTTCTTTCCTGTGAAGTAGGCGGCATCGACCACGTCATGGATGTTCTCGTGGCGCATCATCTGCATCATGGCGAGGTTGGCCATCATCTCTGGCATCATCTTGATGGTGTCCATCGTGCTTCGGTCTTTCGCCTTGCGGACGAAGATGAGGGTCTCTTGGTCCACTGTTACTTTCTGAGGATCCTGAATCGTGCCCATCCGGACCATCGTGTCCACTTCCATCACGTATTTGATGAGAGTCAGCATGGCGTTTTTGTAGATGGTTTCCATTTCTGGGTCTACTGCCTCGTTCTTTTGTCGCTCATTTGTTGGCTCAGGGGATTCCTCCTTTTTCTCTTCCCTTTGGTCGGGTGTGTCGTCGGCCGCTGTGTCTGTGGAGTGGCCGGTCTCGGTTTCTTCTGTGTTGAGTCGCTGGTAGTGGGCGGAGTCTTTGGACTGCCTGCGTTCCACAATGGATTTTCGGAGCATCCATAGTCCCACTACTGCCACCATTATGCCAAGCACGCTGACGACCGTCTGGTTGGTGATGACGGTCGCTATGATTCCTAAGGCAAACAGGAGTGTGCTGACAATCATTTTCTTGTTCTTCATTCTGGCTGAGATAATAAAAGCGGGCGGAAATGCCCGTAATTCATTTTTTACACCACAAAAATAAAACATTCTTTGTAGATTAAGGATGATTTTCACTATTTTTCTTTGTTTTTTCCCTTTGTTTCTGCATTATTTGTTATTTTTGCATCAATATCAGTAAATATGCTGTGTACCTTATGATATTTGATACATCAACGATTCTATATATTTTTCAATAACATAGTTAAACTTTTAACAACCTAAAACAAAATTATGGCTTATACAACAAGAACAACCAGAAGTTATGGCAGCCGTGTGAAAGACTCTTTCAGTGGCATGCTTACTGGACTTGTCCTTTTCGTGGGCGCTACCGTTCTCCTGTGGTGGAACGAGGGCCGCGCTGTGAAAACCGACAAGATGCTCAATGAGGCAGAAGGTGTGTGTGTTGACGTGGAGGATGTGTCGAAAATCGACCCCGAACTCGACGGACAGATGATTCATGCTACCGCTCCAGCACTGACCAACGATTCGCTCTATTTCTCTAATTTCGGCGTAGGTGCTACTGCCATTGCTTTGTCCAAGTCCGCTAAATACTACCAGTGGGTGGAACACAAGCATGAGGAGCGCCACGACAAGGTCGGAGGCAGCGAGGAAATCATCACCACCTACACTTACTCCAAGGAGTGGGTGAGTGCACCCGTCAACTCAAGCGGTTTCCAAGACCCTGCATACCAGAACATCTTCAACAAGCCCGTGCTCACCACCGATGCTGAGGAGATTTATGCCACGAATGTGACATTCGGCGCTTATACGCTCCCCGATAACATCATTCAGCGTATCAGTGGCAGTTCGCCTGCTTTCCCACAGCCCACAGATGAACAGTTGAAGCAATGGGATAGCAGCATCAAGGATTTCCGACAGATGAACCGACTCCCTGTCTATGACAAGACCGCGACTTTCGACCCTGCGGCTGTCAAGAACATACCGGTTGAGAACGACAGCGTCAAGGGCGACAGCGCCAAGGCCACTACTCCTGCTCCTGTGGAAAACGCACCTGTGCTCAACAACAAGTATGAAGCCACTTACGTCCATGTCGTGGACAATCAACTCTATTTCGGCTACAACCCCAGTGTGCCTGAAATCGGTGACGTGATCATCACTTTCAATAAGGTTGACCCAGGTGTCATCTCCATCCTTGCAACCGTCAGCGGCAACACCTTCAAGAAATATACTGCCAAGAACAAGCACTCGTTCCTTTCTGTGGAAAGAGGAGAGGTCTCTATGGAGCAGATGTTCCAGAACGAGCACGAGGCAAACAACATGCTGACTTGGATTCTCCGTATTATCGGCGTGCTTGCTGTTATCGCTGGATTGAGAATGATTTTCGACATCCTCACCACCTTGCTCAAGGTGCTGCCTTTCCTCGCTTCTATCATGAACTTCGGCACAGGCCTCGTTTGTGGCATCGTCGGAGTGGTTTGGTCGCTGATTGTCATTGCACTCGCATGGCTATTCTACAGACCTCTTATCGGCATAGCGATACTCGTCATAGCGGGATTGATCATCTTCTACTTCAATAAGAAGGCGAAGGAGAAAAAGGCTGCGGCTGTCGCTGCAGGTGAACAAGAACCACCCGCTGTGGAGTAAACGTTATAGATTCTAACGATTAAAACATCACAGAAGAGATGAAAAAGTTAAGGTTTTTCCTGGTGATGATGCTTGTATGTCTCACCACAGGTCTGTCCGCACAGACCATACGCAACGCCAACAACGCACAAGTAGGCAAGATTGAGAGTGATGGCACCGTGCGCAATGCCAACAACTCACGCATCGGAAAGATCGAGAGCGACGGAACCGTGCGCAATGCCAACAACTCCCGCATCGGCAAGATTGAGAGCGATGGCACCGTTCGCAACGCCAACAACTCGCGCATCGGCAAGGTGGAGAGCGACGGCACCGTGCGCAATGCCAACAACTCGCGCGTCGGCAAGGTGGAGAGCGACGGAACTGTACGCGACGCCAACAACTCGCGTATGGGGTCGGCCAGCGGCGTCAACAAGAAGTATGCCGCCGCATTCTTCTTCTTCGATTTCTTCTGATTGTCTCTGAATCCAAGCGACACGAAGACACTGAGAACCTTAAGGACTTGATGGACTTTAAAGTCGCTCTCTAAGCAGCCTTTGATGCGATGAGAAGGATACAAAACAAGACAATGATATCAGAGGTGGGGACAGTCTGTCTGGCCCTGCTTCTGATATTCTGTTCATGTACACACGACAGCGCTGCTACCAAGGTGAAGGCCGCCTACTATTGGTCCACCACCTTGAGGATGGACACCACGAGGACTTCCTTCATCGACGCACATGGCATCACCCGAATCTACATCCGATACTTCGACGTGGTGAACACAGCCAAAGGACTGATGCCTAACGCCACATTGGCATTCAACGACTCCATACCACAAGGAGTCGAGGTCATTCCGACTGTTTTCATCACAAACGACTGCATGGCGCATCCTCAGCCACAACTCGGAGAGATGATAGCCAAGCGCGTGCTGCAGATGAATGAGACCAACGATGTGATGAATGTCAAGGAGATACAGATGGACTGCGACTGGACTGTCTCAACCCGAAAGAACTTCTTTCAGGTACTCACTGACATGCGTGCCTACCTGAAGGAACGGGGAGTGTCGCTTTCCGCCACTATACGTCTCCACCAACTCACGCAGCCTGTGCCGCCTGTCGACCGTGGGGTGCTCATGCTCTACAACACGGGTGATTTCACCGACATCAAGTGCGAGAAACCCATCCTCGACATCGAAGACGTAAAACCTTATCTCAAAGGTTTGCGCGGTTACGACCTGCCGCTGTCTGCGGCATATCCTCTCTATCGGTGGCATCTGCTCTTCCGACAAGGACATTTTGTGGGGGTGATGCATTCCGACGACGACCTTCCCGTATTGGAGGGGGACACCATCGTGGTGCGTGAACCTTCCCTCGACGACATCCTCACGGTGAAAGCACTGGTGGAACGACTTCGCCCTGAACTGAACCGGGAGGTGATACTTTATGAACTGAATGATTACAACACGACAAGATTCAAATACGATGATTATGAAAAGATTTTTGGTGACTAATTTGCTTGTTGCATCTGTAGCAGTGGCATCCGCTTGTGGTGACTATGGCACCCACAACTACTACATGCTGAGCCTCGACCCGTTGGAGGACACCTATTCCACCATCAACGAGCGTACCGACCAGTTTTGGAAGACTTATACTTCCGGACAGGTGACATCCTACAACGACAACCGGAATGAAGTCATGGCTGTGGCACAGCAGAAAGGCGACAAGGAAATGATCGCTTATCTCAGGGCGCTCAACCTCTATCTCAACAACTGTGGAGACCTCTACAACACATGGGACTATCCCACTAAGGAACGCAAGGAGCAGATTCGTAGCGACTTCTACTCCATATTCGCGCAAGCGGCAGAATACGAGGGCACACGACTCAAAGCTCAGTACGCCCTCTTGCAGATGAGAGCCAATATGCAACTCAAACGCCACCAGCAAAACAAGACGTTCTGGGAGAATACGGCATCAAAAATGCCTGCCAGCGTCTATAAGGAGATGATGGAGAACATCTATGCTGGTGCGCTTTTTAACCTGGGAGAGAGAAACACTGCAGCTGAAATCTTCGCACGACAGGGCGACGGCAACAGCATTGCATGGGCTCTGCGTGGCTACCGCAATGTCGCTGGAATCAAGAAGATTTACGCCGACAATCCCAACTCCATAGCACTCGCTTACTTGGTGTCTGAGTTCGTCAACAGTGTGCAGGAGACCATGGACACCAGTGACGAGGAATGGATCAAGATGGTGGGCAAGGTGCCAATCAACACTTCCGAGGCACGCAACTTCATCTCTTTCGCCAATCAGGTGATTGGGGAGAAGAAAACCAACAATCCATGTATGTGGAAAACGGCTGTGGGAATGCTCAATTACCTGCTCAAGAACCAGAGCCAGGCGGAGGCCGACATGGCTGAGGCTGTGAAACTCAGCGGTCCTCAGCGTTCCCTGGACAATGCGCGATGTGTCCGCTTGCTCGTGATGGCCGCTTCACCAACTGCCAAGTCCGACTTCCTCGTCAACGAACTCAGGTGGCTGGAGCAGAAAGCCGCATCAGAGAAAGAAAGCGACTACTGCTTCAACAACGCGCTCGACCGCATCTATATGCAGGAAATGGTCGGCAAGTACAAAAAAGCGGGCAATACCAACATGATGCTGTCTGCCATCGCCTATTTGACTGAATTGAATAATAAGAAGAGCGACTACCATTACAGGTCGAGAAATTCGCAGGAGACTGATTGGAACGGCGACTACTACTACTCTTCGATTTTTTTAGAAATCGATGAACTGTCTGCTGAAGTTACCGAGGCGTATTTCAACTTCCTCACACAGTCTCACTCCGACCCATTGGAGAATTATCTCTGCCAGGGTAGTTACAAGGACGCCAACTACTGGAACGACATCATCGGCACCAAGTATCTCGGGGAGGCCAAGTTCGACAAGGCGGCCGAATTCCTGAAGAAAGTCGATGTGGCGTTCCTCAGCAAGCAGAATATCAGTTACTACCTCGCCAATCGCGACTTCACGGTCGAGAAATGGCTCAAACGGCAGAAGTCAAAAGGTGAGTGGTATGATGGAACGAACGACGGTATGAACAAGGGGCGTTGCTCCACGCATCCCAAACTGAGATTCTGTCAGGATTTAGAGAAATGGATGCAGACTTACAAGAAAGCAACCGACATGGAGGAATGTCGCAAGGCGGCATATCAACTCGCCGTGAGATTGTATCAGGCTTCATACAAGGGTGACTGCTGGTATATTTCCGACTATGGCTGCTCAACCGCTACAGATAGTTGCAAGACGTGGCAGAAGGATTTCGTGGCCCTCGCCAACGACTATCTCAACGTGAGTGCTGCAACGGCTGATCCCGACCTCAAACTCAAGAGCCTCTTCGCCTTGTCATACATTGCGCCTGACTGGTGGAGAGAACCTATCCACGACAACACCACTTGGAAACTGGTGGGATACAGGAACCTCGAGGATTCGAAGAAGTATATGGCTCTCGAAAAACTCTGCCATTTCGTTAAATACGGAGGTGCGCCTAAGACTGACTACATCTCGCGATGCGACGTCATCCGTCAGTTCAGTGCCAGCAGATAAGGCTTATTTACAGGAATCGGAGTATTCTGAATTTTCGGAATACTCCGATTCGTCTGATTTATGGTAACTTCTAAAAATCGCTTGCGATTTAATCGGTAAATCCATAAAATTCTTAATATCAGCAGAATAATAATTCGTGATAAATAGAATATCCCTTATATGAATCATTTCTGAAAACCTTAAAATTTGAAAAACTATGAAGATTGGTATTCCAAAAGAAATCAAGAACAATGAGAACCGTGTGGGCATGACGCCCTCAGGTGTGGGTGAACTCGTAAAACACGGTCATGCCGTCTTTGTACAGCATACCGCTGGTGATGGCAGTGGATTCAGCGACGACCAGTACATCTCTGCGGGGGCATCGGTGTTGCCTACCATCGAGGATGTCTATGCTGTGGCCGACATGATTATCAAGGTGAAGGAACCCATTGCTGTGGAATATCCCTTGGTGAAGCCCGGTCAACTCGTTTTCACTTATTTCCATTTCGCTTGCGACCTTGAACTCACCGAGGCGATGATTAAGAGCGGTGGGGTGTGTCTGGCCTACGAGACTGTCCAACTCGACAACGGTGCCTTGCCTTTGCTCATTCCCATGAGCGAGGTGGCTGGACGGATGGCCATCGTCAATGGGTCTTACTATTTGCAGAAGACCAAGGGTGGAAAGGGCAAACTCATCTGCGGGGTGCCTGGCGTGCGTCCTGCAAAGGTGTTGGTGCTTGGAGGCGGTGTGGTTGGCGAGGCTGCTGCACGTGTGGCGGCTGGAATGGGCGCGGATGTGGTGGTGTGCGACGTGTCCCTGCCTCGACTGCGCCAACTCGATGCAGAACTGCCCGACAACGTGACCACTCTCTACTCCTCACGACATAATATCGAGCGTGAACTGCCTGATGTTGATGTCATCGTGGGGTCGGTACTTATTCCTGGCGATAAGGCGCCACGGCTCATCACCCGCGATATGCTCACGATGATGCAACCCGGTACTGTGCTGGTGGATGTCGCCATCGACCAAGGCGGATGTTTCGAGACTTCTCATCCCACCACACACAGCGAACCCGTCTATACCATCGATGGAATTGTGCATTATGCTGTGGCAAACATTCCTGGTGCCGTGCCTAACACGTCCACTACAGCACTGACCAACGCCACGCTGCGCTATGCGTTGGCTTTGGCCGACAAGGGATGGCGAAAGGCATGCAAGGATGATGCCGCCCTTTTCCGCGGACTGAACATCGTGGAGGGTAAGGTGGTATTCAAGGCTGTCGCCGATGTCTTCGGCCTGACCTACGAGCCCATCACGCTCTGAAAATCGGGGCTATAGTATTTATGGTATCTATAGCCTCTCTATCGTCCTCTTTAACTCCCTCTTTAACTCCCCCTTTAACTCCCCCTTTAACTTCCTCTTAATTATTTCTTGATGAAGTCGGAAGGAAAGATGATACCTGTGCCAGAAGGGTGCATGGGGTGGGGGTGAGATGGTTCCGGAACCAGGTTGAGACCGGCAGACAGATAACACAACCACACCAGTTCGGTGCAGTAGAGACGGGTGGTGTCGGCTGTGTCGTAGTCGTGGTCAAACTCCACACCCTCCCTGAACTTGCGCAGTGCGAAGGATGTGGCGGCACAAGCGATAGAGTCTGGGCAGTCGATGCGGTAACTGCAACCAATGCTGGCCCTTTCAATAGAAAAGAAGGAATCGACGGGTTCACATTTCACCCTGTCGATTCCTTCTTCTTTGGTGTGTTCTCCCGGCACCGCGTGCAATACCATCCATCCCGCTAATGAGTCATGGTGGAGTATGCCTACATGGGAATAAATACCTCTGCTCAGAGAGGTGACTAACTTGCTTTCCATGCCGTAACCACAGCGGAACACCAAATCACCCTCACGAACGGCGGTGGTGTCGATGCTCACTCGTTCGCCGATGGATTTCTCCTGATGACAAGAAAAACAGTTGGGGAGGACAAACAACAAGATGAGCAAACTGACTATTTCCCGGAGTCGATCATCCATTTACCGTCAATTTTGACGAGGTCGAGTTTGTCCGTCTTCTCCTTGTCTTTCTTCTTGTCCTTGTACTTGTACGACACCTTGGCATGCTCGCCGTCTTCTTTCACATCTTCACCGGTGATTTCAATGTCTTCGATGCTTGGCTCACCGTTGGTGGTTTCAATCTTCTCACGCATCAGTTTCGCAACCTCTTCCTTGTCGCTGGCTGTCATCTCCTTCTGGAAGTGGATTAAATCCACTGCTTTCTCGTAGTCGCCTTTCTGAATGGCAGTAAGATAGTCTTTGGCTACGGACGATGGGGTGCTGTTGGTACACGACACAAGCAGCAGCATACATGCCGACAACAGAATAAATGATAGTTTTTTCATAACGATAATAATGAATAGGTTAGTAAAAATTGATTTAGAGATGGCAAATTTACGCATAAAATACGAACTACCAAAAATAATTGACATTTTTCTTTCTGCTGGCTCTATAACTCTATATCATCTATAATATCTATAGGCTCTATAGTATCTATATTATCTATATCATCTATTTGTCCGATTGCGTCTATAACATCAATGTATCTTTTTTTTTCAGAAAACGATGAAATGTAAATCATGTATCAAATATAAAATCATTTGAAACAATTTCAAAGGAAAGTTGCGCTTTTTGTCATTACTTTTGCATAAACAATAACATTTATAATGTTTGAAAAGACAAAACAACTAAGAACCAATCATCAATAAATCATTCAACAATGAAAAAATCAATCCTTTCGTTACTTTTAGTGTTTTTCGCACTGAGCGTTTCTGCTCAATTCAGGCGCAATCCTGACGCTAATCCCGACAAGGGGTATAAGGACACTTACCAGGGCTATTTCACAGTGGGTGTGGCCGTGAATATGCGCAACATCCAAGACCCTGAACAAGTGGAAATCATCAAGAAGAACTACAACAGCGTGACGGCTGAAAACGACATGAAACCTATCTCCGTGCATCCCAAAGAGGGAGAGTGGACTTGGGAAAATGCCGATGCCATCGCCAATTTCTGCCGTCAGAACGGCATCAAGATGCGTGGTCACTGCCTTTGCTGGCATTCACAGTTCTGCGACTGGATGTTCACCGACAAGAACGGTAAACCTGTGACCAAGGAGGTTTTCTACAAGCGTCTCCGTGAACACATCCACGCCGTGGTCAATCGCTACAAGGATGTGGTCTATGCTTGGGATGTGGTCAATGAGGCCATGTCGGATGCTGGACGTGGCTGGGGAGGACGGGAACCTAATCCTTACCGCGAGAGCCGAGCATTCCAACTCTGTGGAGATGAGTTCATTGCCAAGGCTTTCGAGTTTGCGCATGAGGCTGATCCCAACGCCATCCTCGTTTATAACGACTACAATGCTTTCCAGCCTGCTAAGCGCGACCGTATTTATAATATGGTGAAGAAGATGCAACAGGCCGGTGTGCCTATCACGGGTATAGGTATGCAGGGGCACTACAACGCATACGGACCTTCTGAGGAAGAGGTCGAGGAAGCCATCAAGAAGTACTCTGAACTGGTGAAGCACATACAAGTGACCGAACTCGACATCCGCCTGAACGAGGAAATGGGTGGACAACTCCAGTTCTCTCGTGGCAATGCCGGTGCAGCACCTGGTCACCTTGTAACCATGCAGACCGACCGCTACATCAAGTTGTTCCGTCTTTACCGCAAGTACAAGGACGTTATCGACAACGTGACCTTCTGGAACGTTTCTGACCGAGACTCTTGGGTAGGGGTGAACAACCATCCTCTGCCTTTCGACGAGAACCTACGTCCAAAGCCCGTTTACTATGCCATCAAGAACTTCAACCCGGCTCTCGACAATGTGGCTCCTCCTATCGAGGACTTCAAGCCCAGCGAGATGAACCAGCCTGGACAGCAGTATCCAATGGTCAACTCTCAGGGTTACGCTCGTTTCCGTATCAGTGCCCCACAGGCTCGTTCAGTGATTGTCAGCCTCGGACTTGGCGGCACTGGTGGTACTGTCCTGAAGAAAGGTGCTGACGGTGTGTGGGAAGGTACTACTGATGGTCCCATGGACGAGGGCTTCCACTACTACCACATGACGATTGACGGCGCCACTGTCAACGACCCAGGTGCTTGCAACTACTATGGTTCTACTCGTTGGGAGAGCGGTATCGAGATTCCTGCTCACGACAGGGACTTCTACGAACTGAAGAATGTGCCTCACGGAAATGTGCAGCAGATTCTCTTCAACTCACCCAGCACTGGTGCACAGCGTCGTGCTTTCGTTTATACTCCTGCGGGTTATGAGAAAGGCAAACAGAAATATCCAGTGCTTTACCTCCAGCATGGATGGGGTGAGGATGAGACTGCCTGGAGCAACCAGGGACATGCCAACCTCATTATGGACAACCTCATCGCTGAGGGAAAATGTGTGCCGTTCATCATTGTAATGACCTACGGTATGACCAACGACACTGGTTTCGGAGGCCTGAGGAACTTCGACTACAAGAAATTCGAGACTGTGCTGGTGGATGAACTTGTACCTTATGTCGACAGTCATTTCCGCACCCTTGCCAACAAGAAGAACCGAGCCATGGCTGGTCTGTCGATGGGCGGTATGGAGACGCATAGCATCACACTCGACCGTCCTGAGGTCTTCAACTACTATGGATTGCTCAGTGGTGGAACATACAATGCCGAGGAGTTGGGAAACACCAAGCCTGCACTCATCTTCATGTCTTGCGGTTCGAAGGAGAACCCCGAGGGGGTGAAGTCAGCTGCTGACAAACTGAAAGAGGCTGGTTTCAATGCCGTTTCCTATGTGTCCGAAGGAACAGCACATGAGTTCCTCACTTGGCGAAGAAGCCTTAAAGAATTGGCTCAACTGCTGTTCAAGTAAAATCGATTCAAGTACATAGAGGTAAAAAGATTGACTGAAAAGTTCGGGCGATTCTTTCGTCCGGACTTTTCTTTTTGGATTCCCCCGTCAACTCCCCTCCCATCTAAGGGGAGGGGTGGCCATCGGCCGGGGTGGGGTATTACCACCTAAGGCTCTATCAACTCCCCTCCCATCTAAGGGGAAAGGCTACGGGTAGGCGACTTAACGTCGGGAATGGGCGACCTTGCTCAGGAATGGGGTGCCTGAAAGGCGGGGGCTGGTCCTGCACCCTTGAAAAAATATTTTTCAAAAAACGTAAAAAAGTGCTAATAAAATTTGTTTTTTTCAAGAAAACGTGTTTACTTTGCAGTATAATCAAAAATTATACCCCCAAAACATTACTGACAGTTCTCATTTTTTTAGGTAAATTGTTTTTAGTCTTAAGGTTACGATATCAGAAATATCAAGAACCTCTTCTCTTTTTAATGGTTTTCTTTGGTTAGCATTGTTTTTACAATGTGTGTAACTTCTCACCCATGTCCTTAAGTGACACCTCTTTGTGACCGATTGTTTACGACTTACCAACCATTTAAAAATTAATTATTATGAAAATTGATAATTTAACTACGATTTCTCAACTGCTTTCGCATTATGACGGCAGTTACGAGCAAACTCTTGTTTTGCTGAACATTCTGAAAAATGAATCTGAGACTACCCAGATCCTCATCCTCCACCTCATACTTTCTCTCTGTGAATTGTCACTTGTTACCCCTGAGAAGATTACCAAGTGCTTCCCCACTTCCCCTTATGTCATGAGTGTTCGTCTTGTAAGGGTTTCTGATGGACGTGGCGTTCTGGGCAACTATAAGGTGCTTGCTTGTATGCGAAACGCTGAGGGTGCCGAAGTGGAACCGGTTGAACTTCATTTCCCAACGCGTGCAGGTAAAGTGCTTTACATTTTGACCCTGGCTTTGAGTTCACCTGCATTTGGTAAAGGACAAGGGTTGAGTCGTTACGATATCCGAAAGGATAAAGAAGAACAGTATGCTACCATTACCCGTCTTTTCCGATTGCTTTATGACGATAAAGTCAAAAGTGAGGATATCCATAGCTTTTTCGTTAATACATCGCGTTTCCCTGAGGATAAAAACTTCTTTTCTCGTAGCAAGTGCGATACGAACGCTGTAATAAACCAGTGTCTGCATTATATTCCCAATCCTTTTGTCATTGAGGGGAAAAGGAACCAGAACCGTACTATTAAGGCTACTCTTGATGTCGATGATTCTGACCCTGAGATGATTGAGTGTCTGCGTCACTTCGTAGAGATTACAACCGCCCGTCCGTTTTGGTGTAAGGACGAGTAATATAGCTTCTCTTTATTAATTACCCAGCGGGTTTCGCGCGCATTCTTGCCAACGAAACCCGCTGTCTTTTGCTCCCATCTAAGGGGAGGGGCAGGGGTGGCACGTTAATGTAAAAACATCAGGCGCGACATTGTCGCGCCTGATGCACAAATTATTACATAAAAGCGAAAATAATTCTACTCTACATGGATTTGAATGGATGTAGGAATCTGATTTGCTCTTCCAGAATCGCCGTTTGTCCACCAGAAGATAGTGATACCCTTCTCTTTTAAACTTGAAATATAAGAAGAAAGGTCGTTATCAGCGGTTAAGCCAGGTTCATTCACAGCCAATACTTCATTGCCGCTATTCACCTCATCAGGATTGGTATAATAGTCACCAATTTTACCAGATGCCCAGTGATATTCGATGTTGTTGTAATTAAGACGGATAACAACATTTGATGTAGCGTTATTGAAATATGACCCAGGAATAACAGTATAATTAAGTCGTTGAGTGTAGTTATTACTGTAAATGACTTTTTGCCATGTGTCGGGTTCTTCTTGCTGACCACTATTGTTGCCACCAGGATTGCTCGGGTCATACCAGTCATTGTTGCCCCATTGCCAGTTGTACCAATTGCTGTGTCCAGCATGTCCAACTGTTCCATTTTGATCTGCCACCCATTCGTTGAAACCTTCAAGGTAGTCACCGATGAACTGACGTTCATAACCCGGGTGTACTCGGGTTTCTGGGTTATTGTTGCTCTCCTGTTCACTGACCGCAGTTGATGGGAACCAGAATGCGTACGGTATCCTGTCTTCCTTTCCTTCACCACCCACTTGGACGTTCTTTGGACCAGATATACAGACTTCTTCTTTGTCGGAGTAGGTGACATAAACTTTGAAATTCGGAATATTCTCAATGATAGAGAAATTGGCGATATCGGATTCTGTCCAATTGTTGGCATCCCATTGATAAGTACGGTTACCCATACCTCTTGTACATTTTACTACCGCTCCATCTTTGAATGTCACCGTGGCTACAGAACCATCTTCGTATGATCCGTTTGCAGAGACAATCATATTTTGTCCATGGTCGGGATTGGGATTGACAGTGTTGATGGCGACGTCTGACAAATTGTCACCGAAAGCGGCATGTACGTCCTCGAAAATCACTTGTGGTAGAGCGGCTGTTCCTAAATGTGAGAATTCATTATCGTCCGTCTCGAAGGTTACCTTCAATGGCAGAATACCGCCCACCATATCTACAATCACCTTAGGGGTGGCGAATACGTTCTCATAAGTATCCTTATAAGAATTTGATTGAGTATCCCAAACTGTTTTCTTAATCTCTTGATATGGTTGGATGACAATCATGTAGAGATCATTATAGTCAAGGTCATCGGTGCCACCAAGATCCTCCATACACATGGAAAAGGCGAGATCCTGCTCTTTGAACTGAGGTACGTCAAAGTTACCGTTCACGATGAATGTACAATCGTTCCAGTCTGTTCCATACCATTGTTCTACAGGGGTGTCTTCGAAACCAATTACGTTGTAACCTGCGTATTTGAAAGCTACCATAGGTTTGAAATTACCACCGAATTCATTTTCTATTTTTGAGTCGGGTGTCAACGTGTTGTCATCGTTGATGTTGTATATACGTTGAACAGCCATATTGTTGATTGCACCAGCATGTGAGAAGCAGGCATAATAAGCGTTAAGTGTCCAACCGTTTACACCGCTATGTTCAACCCAACCATTAGGCCCTATTTGCAAGTCAGCACTTTCTTTATCGTAGAACAGCCAGTCATACATGGGACCATGGAAGGTCGGGTCTGTGTGAGCACCATTGTCATAGTTGGTTGGGTCACTTGTAGCCCATCCTTGTGGGTTTCCTTGCCAGTCATTTCCCATAGGTTGAAAATTTTGGAATGAACTCCAGTGTCCATTGACATTCTTGGCACCACTGTCTCGCCCGTGTACAATAAAGAAATGGATATTTACACCCTCAGGAAAAGTATAGGTAGCCTCTCCTTGGTAGTTTGAACCATAGTAGGTGAGGGGGAAAGTGTCGCCTTCGGATCTGGTTGATGTACAAGTACCTTCAAGCAATAGATACTTGGGAGCAAGATTACAGGCTTCATCACTATCATCTCCTTCTGTATAATAATAGCCAATATAGTCTCTTGTGGTACTTTGGGTAGAGAACCAAGAAACAGATACTGGTCCCTCCAGAGTGGTCTTCAAACCAGAATCTTGATTGAAGTCTCTCAGCACCTCATAATGGTCTTCTGCTTGCCCCATGATATTTCTGATCTCGTCGATAACGTCACCATTCAATTCTCTATGATAGAAACCTTGAGTTAGCGAAAGGCGGTCACCACCTTGATTGCCAGAAGTAGGACTGTCACTGATGTCGATGTTGGTCACATAGAAATCTCCAAAAGCCTCGGAGTTGTGGTAAAGCCATGAACCACGTTTGCCAACAGGCTCGAATTGGTAGTAATCGCCCTCGGGATAGTACTCTTGGCCGTAATAAGGGCTCACATGTGCTTGCAGAGTTTTGCCATCAGCACCACAAGCCACGAATGGAGAGGCAACCATTTGATTCTGTCCGATATGGACTTTGCGCATATGATTGTTATTTTGTATATCGCTTCGTGAATAGCCTGTTTTTAAAGAAAAATTGGCATCGGTAGTAGAGTTGAAGCTATTGTTGCCGAATAAACAGGCTGGCAAAAAATAAGTTTGACCATTATTGATGCCTTCTACTATCCTATTTCCGTTGTTTTGCCAAGAGGTTTTCTGCTCTTGTGTATATTGATCACCCCAAAGTGTTGTAGAGATTCCTCCATTGGTGAAATCACGCCAAACATCTTGATAATGAGTCGTAGGGAACCACATATTATAATATTTGCCATTACCCCCGAATTGGAAATAAAAACTAAGTCCGATTTTTGTAGCAGTAGTTGTATTGTCACTATTAATCTTCGTGTAGGTGTTTGGATCATAGATACTTATTAACCCATTCACATGTGGTATGTCAGTCTGCCAGGGTGCAATAGCACCATAGAGGTTCCATACATTGGGAATGCGCTGAGCCTGCTTGGGAAATCCACTGGCTTCAAGTTCGGCAAAACTTGCAGCCCTTGTTCCTGTGCCTATAAGGAGTTGTGCCTCATCATTCTCGTTAGTGGGGTCGAGTGTCTTGTACTCATCTCCATGTTCGTTCCATGCACGGATGACAACTTTCTTGCATCCCATAGGAATGTCGTACTTCACCTCTTGTGTTCCCTCAACAACACATCGCTTGAGGCGAAGGGCTGTATTGTCGCTGCGGCCAAGGCCGTAGATGACGATGTTGGCTTGTTCGTCGGTGGTCACCATCACCTTGCCGACTGTACCGTCAATCCATGTGTGGTTGGGGTCGATGTTGTCGAACCTCGCCTTGAAGGCTTCAGCGAATTCACGTCCCCTTTGCGTCTGGCTCGCGTCCAGAATCAACTCTTCGTTCGTACACGACACTGTCGACAATGCACAAACAGGAATCAGGATCCTTAAGAAATTCTTTAATTTCATTTTGTCAGAATTTTTTTATGTTGTTATTTTTTTATAAATGCTTTGATTGGTTTCACGCTATGCGTTTATTCATGGCGCATGCTCATAACTACATTCAATTCTATAATCTCGTGCAAAATTAAACATTATATTATAATGTGATTGTAGGCTACGAAACATAAGGTTGTAATTTTGTTACACATGCCGCCAACGATAATTAACATCTTTTTTGTTTTGTTGCATATAATCGGCTTGAATTAACGCAATCCACTTGTATCCATTTGTGAATGAATGGATTATGAATATTCCTGTTGAATAGTAGTGATATATCTTTGCAAAGATATACTGAAAAAGTGACATTTGGAACTTTTTCTCCATTTTTTTTCGTTTTTTATGTTTCCATAGTTACTACCATTCGAAAAAATACAAGCAAGTTTGTCTTTTTTTTGCTCACTTATTCGTAACTTTGCCATTGCATTATGTGAAGTCACGGCAGTTCGATGAATGCTTGAGAATCACATGAAGAATTGGCCTTACATATTAATTCTTGAATAAAAACATTATGGAAACAGCCAACGAGAAGAAACTGGAAGCCATCTCGCGACAATTAGAGGCGCTTGTAGGGGCGTATTCATCAAATATCGATGACGATGAGGTCAGGGCTGGGCTAAACCGACTATACCGACGTTCGATGGAATATAAGAACGGGTCGTTCATCATGCTTGTCGTGGGACCCGTGAAGTCGGGTAAATCGACACTCGTCAACTTGCTCGCTCACCGTTATGTCAGCCCTACTGACAAACTCGAATGTACCATTCGACCTTCCATCATATCAAGCGTCGAAAGTGAGGCGGAGTGTGCCATCGAGGTCTATACTGCCAAGGACGAGGGCAGAAAAGAGAAGGACCTCGACCTCATCATCGACAAACTACGTGGCATCATTGCTGACGAGGCGGAAATCAGGGAACACCTCACAAAAGTCTGTTACCCGCTCAACAACGACAACATCGACGCTTATATCACTCCATCATACAACAAGAGCGATAACTCCATCATCACATCTATCACTACCACTGGAAGCAAACTGCTCAAAAGCACCGACGCAGGAAAGATTTTCATCGCAGACATGCCCGGCTTTGACGGAAACAAGGTCAACCTATCCAACTCACTCTACGACGCCATTTCAAAAAGGGTTGACCTCATACTCTTCGTACACAGTTCCGTCTCAGCCTTCAATGTCACTTCAAACGAGTACCTCGACAAACTGCGCGAGTACAACGGGACCGTCCCGGTCTATCTCATACACAACATCTTCGACTCCACATACTGGAAGAATAAGGAGGCTCGCCAACGCGACGTGGAACGACAAAGCAAGAACGAGTATGACGAAATCAAAGGCAAAGGATTCAACATCGAACCTGATTACATCAGTTGCATCAACCTCGGAATGGTCACCGACTACGTGAACCAAACCGAGGAACGCATTCACGACTTCGACGACGAACTCGAAAGCGAGTACAAGAGGTTCGAGGAAATCGAGGAGCGACTATACCGGAAAATCACCACCAACATTTCCAAACTGAGGCTGGAGAGGTGCCTTGACCGCACAGACAAACTACGTGACGACCTCATAAGACTCATCAACGCAAGAAAGGCCGACCTACAGACAAAGAAGAACGACCAGGAAAACATGGACCAGCAACTCGCTACGATGGACAAAACCTTGGGACTGACCACTTCCGAAATCGACGAGATTACAGCCAACGTCTCCACTGACGCCAACCGTTCCATCTTCAAAAGCCAGGCCAAGAGCAGGGTCAACAGGTCGATGTCAACCAGTGAGTGCGTACAGTGCCTCAGACAGATTCTCGTCTCTTTCCTCGCTAACGTCGATGAAACACTGACCGACAAACTCTACCGCTATTTCGACGACAAACAACGACAACTCACCGAACGTATCAACAACTCGCTCAATGCACACATCGACACACCACAACTCGACGAGATTACCGCTGAGACAGCCAGCAGCATTTCTGACGAAGGGGTCAAGAGTTTTATGAAAACTTCGGGATGGGACTGGCTATCCGACTTGATGATTGGGCATTCATACAAGGCAGAGACCGTACGAAACAGCATCGCCAATATGGAACGGTGGTACTATGGAGACGAGAACGAAAAGGACACAACCAACCTCAAGATGCTCCTCAAGGACGAAATCAAACGAATGGCGCAAGCATACCTCAGACAAATCACAACCAACTACCAGAAACTACGCAACGACATCATCAACGAAGAGGAACTTGACTCGCTTTTCACTCTCGACGACTTGCAGAGAAAACTGGCCAACATCATCATTTGATATGAAACGAAACCTGATTATCATCGTTTTGATTTTCATCGGCATCATCGTCTTGATGCTGATGGGCAATGTCATCACTATAGGAGACAAAGTGTATCAACTCACGCAAAACCGATGGGTGGAACTCGGGTTCTATGCGCTGGTCGCACTCGGACTCTTCTACATCATACTCTGGCCTATGCTGAAGCTACATGCCACACCTGAGTTCCCACGACTATCGATGGACGCTTATACTGGCGAAACGGACCAAACCAAGCGGGAACTGAAACGGTTCGCCATCTCGCTGGCCAAACATCAGAACTACCTCCCGAAGGAACAAAGGGAGGAACACCGAAAAGAGATGCGACGACAAATCGACAGTTTCTATGATATGGCGGAACTACGCTCCATCGTACAGGCTGACCTCGACCAGCGTTTCGACACCGTCAAGGCTCACATCAACGAATGGGCGAAAACTGTCTTCATGCTCACGGCTGTCTCCCAGAACGGAAAACTCGACGCTGCCATTTCTATGGTCGTCAACTTCCGCATGATTGCTGACCTCATCAACTGCTCGGGATACAGACCCTCACACGGCCAGTTGTTTAAGCAGTATGTCAGGATACTGGCCACATCTCTCTTCAGTTACTACCTTTCTAATACTCTCGATAATCTCGACTTCACGGCATTGGGCGGGGAGGAGGCAGCTGACACGGTTGTTGCCGGTACCACAGCCTCTGAACCCCAATTCCTCGCGTCTGTGGCTGGACTGAAGTTCCTCAACATGGTGCCGGCATCTCTCGTCGATGGAGCGCTCAATTCCCTCCTCACGCTACGCATCGGATATGTGACGCTCGCATACCTCAAGGATGGGGCTGAAGGACTTGAAGGACGAAGGGGCATGAAGGTGAGACGAAACGCCATGCTACAGGCCATCAAGGCTTTCGGGGTCATGGCTAAGGACACCACCATCAGTGGAATCTCGCTCATCAGCGAGAAAATCAGCGACCTACTCAACAAAGATAAAGAAGAAGCGCCTGCAAACTAAGAGAAGGGCCGGGGTGCAAAAGCCTCGCCTAAAACTCCCCTCCCATCTAAGGGGAGGGGCAGGGGTGGGGTATAATAATCTTCCTTTTTGGTAAACTTTCTTCAAAATAATAACGAAGAAAATTTCCAAAAAAGGAAATTTTATGCTTCAAAAATTTGCAAGAAATGAAATAAAACGGTAACTTTGCATCGTATTTCATGGTATTAGATTTAAGACTTTCTTTTCGAAGGGACTGCTCGTGAGAGTTGTCCCTTTTTTCGGATAGGTCGTTCAATAAGGTTGCTAATTACAGCACCACCCGACACATTCGCTGTAGATTCTGATTCATGAGAAGACAAAACGCTCGTAACGCACCACATTTTTAGATGATGATAAAGGTCAATCAAAAGATTTTCACTAACTTTGGCATGGAAAAATCTTTGACTAAGACGACATTTGACTAATCATAATTATATACAAACAACTATGAACACCAAAGTTTTAGCTTTTTTATGCGCTATCTTGATGGTGACGTCCGCCACAGCGCAGAAAACACAAAAAAACAAACAAACTGCTCTCTTCGATTCCTATAAATGGGATTTCGGAGAGGTAAACGCCCATTTAGGAGCTGTATGCCACACTTTCACACTCGAGAACAAGGCCAAGGAACCATTGAAAATCGCAAAGGCCGTTCCCAGCTGCGAGTGCATCAAGGCGATTTTTGAGAACAAAACCATCCAACCCGGACAACAGGACAAGGTGATGGTGGTGCTGAACCCTGCCAATCAACACGGCAAGACATTCCGAAGTGTGCAGTTCATCGACCAAAACGACAAAATCATTGGTACTTTGGAGGTGAAAGCCATGGTCGAGAACACAGAACCCACACCGCTGGCCATCGCCGAGAACAGTATCGCACACGCCACACTGGCATCGATGCCTCCTTATCCTTTCCTCGACCCAAAACTCAGTTACGAGGAACGAGCCGAGAACCTCATCTCACTTCTTACTCCAGAAGAGAAGGTGGGACTCATGATGAACAAGTCGGTGTCGGTCGATAGACTGGGCATACCCTCTTACAACTGGTGGAGCGAGGCTTGCCATGGGGTGCGCCAGGGGGGGTACACGGTGTTCCCACAGCCCATCGGCATGGCGGCCGCTTTCAACCCACAGCAAGTCTATGACGTGTTCAGTCGAGTGAGCGACGAGGCTCGAGCCAACTGGAACCGTTCCGACCACAAGGTGATGAACATTGGAATGGGCGTCACTTACTATCCTGGCAACCCCGAACTCACTTTCTGGTGCCCTAACGTCAATATCTTCCGGGACCCACGTTGGGGACGTGGACAGGAGACCTGCGGAGAAGACCCCTACCTGAATGCCGTCTTAGGTGTGGAGACCGTCCGTGGCATGCAGGGCAACGACTCCCACTACTTCAAGACACATGCATGCGCCAAGCACTATGCCGTGCACAGCGGACCTGAACCTTTGCGACACTCTTACAATGCATCGGTGTCGATGCGTGACCTTTGGGAAACTTATCTGCCTGCTTTCAAGGCGCTCGTGAAGAAAGGTAATGTGCGTGAGGTGATGTGCGCATACAACCGCTATGAGGGACGTCCCTGCTGCACAAGCGACCGTCTGCTGGTGGATATACTCCGAAACAAATGGAACTACGACGGCATCGTTCTGACTGACTGCGACGCCATCAACAACTTCTATAACAAAGGACAACACGAGACACACCCGGATCCTCTCTCGGCTTCTGTGGATGCAGTGCTCAACGGAACTGACCTCGAGTGCGGAAAAGTGTTCATGGTGCTGACCGAAGCACTGCAGAAAGGACTCATCAGCGAAGCCACACTCGACCATCACTTGCGCTACACCCTCAGGGGACGTTTCGAACTGGGTATGTTCGACCCTGTTGACCAAATCCCTTGGGCGGGACTGGGCGCTAATGTCATCAGCAACGAGCAAAACGACGAACTCGCCACACAGTCGGCGCGTGAGTCGATGGTCCTGCTCAAGAACGCATCTGTCCAGGGAAAGCCTGTGTTGCCACTGGCGAAAAACCTCAAAAACATTGCTGTAGTGGGACCCAATGCCGATGACGCTTCCATGCTGAACGGAAACTACGGAGGAACACCCACTGAGGCACATACCCATTCGCTACTCGAGGGCATCAAGAAGGCTGTGCCTGGCACAAACATCATCTACCAGAAGGCGTGCGAACTGAATGACGACTACACCACCATACACCATCTGGCGAACTTCAACGAAGGTAAGGGGGTGAAGGTGGAATTCTTCAACAACAAGGAACTCAGCGGAACTCCTGCTGTCACTGATTATTACAAGGAGCTGAACTTCAGTACCTTTGGTGCTTGGGGATTTGCACAAGGTGTTGACCGTGAGCAACTCTCCGTGCGCGTGAGCGGTCTGTGGAAGGCTGACTTCACTGGCGACATGAGTTATTATCTCGCCACCGACAACGGTTACACCCTGCGTGTGAACGGCAAGGTCATCGATGAAGGGGCTGCGAGCAACGCACGTGGAGGATTCGGCCGCCGGACACCAGCCTACAAAACCTTTGCCGTGGAGGAAGGCAAGACTTACGACCTGAGCATCGAGTACCGACATGGAGACGCGCAGTTCGCCATGCTCCGTGGTGACATCTGCCAGCGAAAACTCATCGACTTCAACCCTTTGGCACAGGAAGTGAAGGATGCCGACGTCATTATCATCATCGGCGGTATCTCTGCAAGGATGGAAGGCGAGGGAGGAGACAAGAGGGACATCGAACTGCCATCCGTACAACAACGTCTGGTGCGAGCCATGCATGAGACGGGCAAACCCGTGGTGTTCGTCAACTGCTCGGGTTCGGCCATCGCTTTCGGTAGTGTGGAGAACCAAATCGACGCTTTGCTCCAGGCATGGTATGCCGGACAAGGTGGCGCACGGGCGTTGGGTGACGTGCTATTTGGCGACTACAACCCGAGTGGCAAACTTCCTGTCACCTTCTACCGCTCGAACGACGACCTGCCGGATTTCCTTGACTACAGCATGGAGAACCGAACCTACCGTTACTTCCGAGGCGAACCGCTTTATGCTTTCGGATATGGCCTGAGTTACACACAGTTCGCTTACGGAAAGGGAAAACTCTCGCGCAATTCGATGAAGGAGGACGGAGAGGTCACCGTGACCGTGCCTGTCACCAATACTGGCGACAAAGAAGGTGCTGAGACCGTGCAAGTATATGTGCGTGCACTCGATTATCCTGAGGCTCCCATCAAGTCGTTGCGCGGTTTCCAGAAGCTTTCGCTCTCTCCGGGACAGACTAAGATGGCTACCATTACCCTCGACAGAGAAGCCTTTGAGTACTACGACCCCGCTATCGACGAACTGAACGTGCGCCCTGGCCACTACCAGATTCTCTACGGTTCTTCGTCGCGCGAGGGTGACCTACAGTCGCTTGACTTCGAGGTGAAAATGTAGGGATGCAGTGCCGTTTGTAGTATTGTCCAGCACGATTTTCGTCCCATTGATGCCTTTGACGTTTTGGGTGGTGGAGTAGGGTGGTGTTAGGATTCGAATCCTACCGCGCTACGGAATAGATATACCCACGGGATTCAACCACAAAGGTATCAATGGGACGATTGTATCCCAACAGGACATCTTTCATGTCCTTGCTGATGCCTTCGCCCGATAGTTTCAGTACGGCTTCCTTGCGGGTCCACAAACTGATGAACGCCACGTCGGGACGGTCGCTCCCCAAAATCTGAGCCATTTCATCGGCGTTCATGGTATATCTGACCAGTGTGTCCTTGTATTCACGAATGCTCTCCACGTCGATGCCTACGGGAGCCTCGCTCAACACACATACGGCTGCCTCGCGGCAGTGGCTCAGGTTGAAGAAAATCTCTGGGTGGCCGATGATGAAAGGTTTGCCGTGGGGACCATAATCGAAAACAGGTTTTTCGGTAATGCCGTACTCCTGAAACAAAGCCTCGCAGAGGAGAAGATAAGCGGCTGTGCTTTGCCGCCTGCCTGCCTCGTGTTTGAAACGAAGGGCTTGCTCCCTACGCTGTTCGGAGAGACGTGCCAATGCGTCGTCGAGGTCGAAGTCACCCAAGTGGTCGTTGATGTATATCATAGCGGAGTAATGATTGGGTTGATAAACATGGTTCTCTGCGTTCCGATTACTTTCACAGTTTGATGTAGATGTGCCGGCGGAAAAGGATAAATCCTAACAAGAAGTTGAATGCGACAAAACTGAGCGCATAGCAAAGTGATGCCGTCTGCGGATGGGGGATGACGGAATGGATGCCCTCAAAAACGGCATTGCTGACACCCAAATAGCCGAAGAGGATGGCAAAGAACTCGCTCGCTACATATAGGAATAGTGGATTGACACCGAAGACCTGGAAACAGGTTGCCCAACGGCGGTGTCCGCGGATGTCTATGACGGTCATCAGTAAGGCCAACAGGGAAGAGGCCATACCACAGGTCAACAGCACATAACTCGGACTCCATATCCGCTTGTTGAGGGGCAGACCGTACGACAGCAGGTAACCTACCAAGGCGAGAACGGTTCCGACGAAGAAAAGAGCCTGCACTTTGTCGCCCACAACTTCACGCCGCTTGATCAGACGACCACAATAGAAACCTATCAACACATGAGCCACTGAAGAGATGGTCCCGAGCAAACCCTCGGGATCCACTGGACTCTTATGGTAGAGATGGTCGTAGCCGAACAGACTGAGGTCAACACGAGCAAGGATGTTAGTGCTGTCTTCCGCATACCCGTTGCCACAAAGGAGGATGATGGAATAGACCACCAGCAGCAGTGCGATGCTGGGAAGAATCCATCGATGGTTCACAGTCAATGCGAAGACCGAAACGATGCCATAACAGAGGGCGATACGCTGGAGAACTGCCCAGATACGAAGATGGTCGAAACACAGGAACTCGCCCTCGATGGCATGGTCGAACCAGTTGAGGAACAAACCTATGAAGAAAAGAAGGAAGGTACGGCGGATGATTTTCCAAATGACTGGAGAGGATGGTCTGAACCCACTCTTAGAGAGGGAGAGATAGGTGGAGACTCCCATAATGTAAAGGAAAAAAGGAAATACGAGGTCGCAGGGCGTCATACCGTTCCATTTCGAGTGCTCGAGCATCTCGAACGATTCGTCATAACCATTGTTTACCAAAATCATACCTGCCACCGTGATGCCACGGAGGATGTCGAGGGAGAGCAGTCGTTTGTTGTTCATTGTGGGTTGAATATTTGGGATTGCAGTTGCAGTGCTTTCTTGGCCATCTCTATTGGGTCGCCCTCGGGTGTAGCCGTGTAACGGTTATGTTGCAGGGTCCATGGCTCCTCAATGGCATACCAGTCCACTTCTAACTCCTGTGGCAAAGCTATCTGGAAGAGCTCTGTCGCTGTCTTGTTGCTGTACTGACCGGAACCCAGCATGTCGGGCATCGGTCGGGGCAAGTCCTCCATCTGCTGGCTCAGCAACTGGAAATAATGCCTCCACCTTACCGAATAGAAGTCGGAGAGCAATCCCTGCCATTCCTTGTGGGCATAATCACGTAGACCGCCTGTGTCTGCACAGAAACGGTTGCCCCAAGTGGTCACTTGCACCCGGGCGTTCCATTCATAAAGGTCGCTCTCTGCTGTGGTCGTTCCACAACGTCGGGCTTGTTCAACCCTGTTGCCTAACCTGAACTCACCCCGTGTGCCTAATAACTGGTCTTGAATCATAAGCAGGTCGATGAAATGACGAGAGTCTGTCTCAAATGCCTTGCGCGAGAATGACTTGTAGTCGGCGATGACACGATGATAAAGCACGCGGGCCTGGTCGGCTATGGCCTGTCGGGTGATATCTACAAGGTCGTACTCGAAATTGTTGTTGCCACGGTAGTGGTCTGCCACCGATACCAATAGTCGAGCCGCCTGCAAGGTCGACTCCGGGTCATAGTAGTTGCGCATCTTCGACCAACTGGAAGCCTGGAAGTTGTTGAGCGAGGGGCGTCCGCAGAAGATGCTCTCATGGGGACCCTGCTGGTTGTTGCCCAAAGGGCAGTTGTAGATAGTGCTGGCAAGCAGTTGCCATGCCTGTTGAATGACCAGGTCGTCTGTTCCGTAGCGCGCCTTGACGTAGCCTGACACCCATTGTTCCTTGGAGATTCGCTCATTGCGCCAGGGCAACTCGCTCATCAACTCGAACATCACGGGATTGTTCTCCGAACCTTCCATCGTGAAACCGATTCCCTTGATTCCACGGGCCAGTGGATGGGTTTTGGTCATATAGAAATTGTCGATGAGTTGGTCCATGCGACCATGAAGCCCCACATTGGCACCGAAGTTCTCAAGCATACAGAACAGCCACTGATGGCCCTCGTAGCCCTTCTCACGACGCCAGACTGATGGCGCACCCCACATGGGACGGCACTCGCTGAAGAGGTCGAGCACAATCACATCGCCCTCGCCAAGTGCTTGGAGCATCTGAGGACGCGGATTCTCCGTCCATCCCTGCACCACCCAGACTGACTTCGGGTTGGCGCTTCTCATCGCCTTGAGCAAAGCGCGTGCGGACTCGGCGTAATCAATGCGGATGTCGTCTGAACTCTCATGGAATGGATCCATTGAATAATAGTCGGCCATACCGAAGAGACGGGTGAGTTCCTCGTAATACAAACGGGCTATCTCCTCGAAACGAGAATCGGTGGGCAAAAGGTTGGCTGGTCGCTGAAAACCGTTCCACAAACCTGCCTCGGCCACCTCGAGGCCCAGTTTTTCTCGGGCGTCGTGGGGAACCATGCCTGAGTAGCCTGGCAACACGGGGTGCATGCCAAACTCACGCATACGAGAGAGAATCCGTTGCTGAAGGCGCAACTGACGGCCGTACCATGACATGGGAAGGGGACCACCCCAACCCTCCAGGTTGTTCATCTCCCACCAGGCGAGAAAGGCCGGCCCAGCGATGAAACGACCTACTTCTTCCTCTGTATAACCCAATCGCAAGAGCATATTGCGCCATACACATTCCTCACCCACAATCGCCAAAGGCATATTCACACCATGGAGAGCCATCCAGTCTATCTCCTGCTCCCATCGCTCCCAATCCCAGAATGCCATGGAATATGAAAAGGTGCAGTAGTTGAAGTCGTAACGGAGAGATAGGTCTGTCTCATGCCGTTCCCGATGCCTCACAGAGGGCAGTACTTCCGGAAGACGAGCATGCATGCCGTTCCAAGAGAGGTGGATGCCTGCATGGTATTTTAGGTACCAGTTGATGCCTGTGGCGATGTTGACCCAGCTGTTACCCCTGACAACTACCCGGGAACCGCTTTGGTCGAGCTCGAAAAAGTCGCGGTCGGCTTTGACAAGTTGGGTCTTGAACTTCCGTGAGGCACCATGCTCAATACGCTCCAAAAGATCATCGGCAGGATTGGCTTTGATGCTGCATACAAATGTCGAAAGAACAAGCAGTAGAAGACTCAATCTTTTCATTTCTCTTTTTTTCGCAAAGTTAATCTAAACGAAGTGGATTCCCAAGAAAAGCAACGAAAAATGTAGGTGAAAAGGATTGAATAAGGGATATAATACAATACACTTGCCAATGTTTCATAATGTTTCAAAATGTTTCATTTTGTCATACCCATGAAACATTTTTGTATATAACATTGCAAGAATATGCAATAAACAACCCAAAAACAACCCGTAATATGCATATAACCATTTGGTTTGTATAAATATACCTTGTTTTAACATTTGTTATGAAACATTTGGCAACACCACATTTTCAGGGGCCATCGGCCGCGGTGGGGTGCAAAAATGCCCCACCTTACCCCCCCCTTGACCTCACAGTTTTTCACCTAAAAAATCCAAATTCGCATTACCTTTATTTCGGCCTTCAATCCATTATTTATAACTTTGCAACCAAATGTGACACATTACCATCATATTTGCCTTATAGTAAACCCTAAACAACATCGTGAACAATGAAATTCAGCCATCCCTATGCCATCAGAAAATTCAATCATTTTAACCAGCTCTGTTTCGATGGGAAACTGCCTCCCCTAACCATTGAAATGTGCGATTCTAAAAGTTATCTTGGACAGTGTACATACAAAATCAGAAAGAAAGCCGATGGAACACAGGAGAAGTACAACTTCCGCATCCGGTTGAGTCTTAGAGCGGACTTGCCAGAGGACGAACTCGATGACATACTCATCCATGAGATGATACATTATTATATAAACGTGAACAATTTCAAGGACACAGCACCACATGGCATTCTGTTCCGACAGAAGATGGAACTCATCAACAACATCTACGGACGACACATCACCATCTCACACAAGAGCACCAAGGAACAGAAAGAGAAAATGCACGATACACGTCGTCGATGGCATGTGATTGCAGTCATCACCATGAACAACGGCGTCAAAGGCATCAAGGTGTTGCCAAGAGTGTTGACAAGCATTCTCAAATACTACAATGCCGTAACGTCCTCAACACAGGTCAAGTCGGTCGAACTCTTCATGAGCGACAACATCTTCTTCAACCGCTACCCTAACTCTTCTGCGCTCAACTACTACCAACTCGACCAGGATGTCATCAATACCAACCTCAAAGGTGCCGAAAGAATGAAATGTGATGGCAAAACCATCATCAGAAATGTGTAGAGGCTCAAACCTAACGAAAACTATTCAAACTGGTTCAACTGGTCAATCGAACAAAAACGATAAGATACAGTAAAAATCATCGCATTTGACAAATACCACACTAAAGCCCCTAATTTTGTTGATTTTTTTATAATTGATTTTCAGTAACTTGAAAAAAATATGAAAAATTTTCTCTCGAAAAATTTGGAAGTTAGAAAAAGTAGTCGTAACTTTGCACTCGCTTTTGGGAATGAGGGCGCTTAGCTCAGCTGGTTCAGAGCGTCTGCCTTACAAGCAGAGGGT